>NZ_JBSFJF010000110.1:0-18655 GCF_053597915.1 Streptomyces sp. NPDC001219
GCCAACGGCATCATGCACGTGACCGCGAAGGACCTGGGCACGGGCAAGGAGCAGAAGATGACCGTCACCGGCGGCTCCTCGCTGCCGAAGGACGAGGTCGACCGGATGCGCCAGGAGGCCGAGAAGTACGCGGACGAGGACCACGCCCGCCGCGAGGCCGCCGAGTCCCGCAACCAGGGCGAGCAGCTCGTCTACCAGACCGAGAAGTTCCTCAAGGACAACGAGGAGAAGGTTCCCGGCGAGGTCAAGACCGAGGTCGAGGAGGCCCTCACCGAGCTGAAGGAGAAGCTCAAGGGTGAGGACACCGCGGAGATCCGCACCGCCACCGAGAAGGTCGCGGCCGTCTCCCAGAAGCTCGGCCAGGCCATGTACGCCGACGCCCAGGGTGCGGCCGGTGCCGAGGGCGCCGCGGGTGCCGAGGGCGCCGAGCAGGCCAAGGCCGAGGACGATGTCGTGGACGCCGAGATCGTCGACGACGAGAAGCCCAAGAAGGACGGTGCCGCGTGACGGAGGAGACCCCGGGCTTCGACGAGAAGCCCGACGTCCCCTCCGACGCCGCTCCCGAAGACGCGGCGCAGGCCGAGTCCGCCGACAAGGCGGGCTCGGCCCCGGCCGGGGACGTACCGGATGTAGCGCTTCAGGCGCAGCTGGACCAGGTGCGTACGGCGCTCAACGAGCGCACGGCGGACCTCCAGCGGCTGCAGGCCGAGTACCAGAACTACCGCCGTCGGGTGGAAAGGGACCGGGTCACGGTCAAGGAGATCGCCGCGGCGAACCTCCTGTCCGAGCTCCTGCCCACCCTCGACGACGTCGGCCGTGCCCGTGAGCACGGCGAACTGGTCGGCGGCTTCAAGTCGGTGGCCGAATCGCTGGAGACCGCGGTCGCCAAGCTGGGTCTGCAGCAGTTCGGCAAGGAGGGCGAGCCCTTCGACCCGACGATCCACGAGGCGCTGATGCACTCGTACGCACCGGATGTCACCGAGACGACGTGCGTGGCGATCCTGCAGCCCGGGTATCGCATCGGTGAACGAACGATCCGCCCCGCGCGGGTCGCCGTGGCCGAACCGCAGCCCGGTGCCCAGGGCACCAAGTCCGCCTCCGACGAGGACGCCAAGGCCTCGGACGAGGAGAGCGGTGGCCCGGACGAGGGCTGACGTGAGGACAGAATCGAAAACCGCGCGGAAGGAGGGACGTCGGGGATGAGCACCAAGGACTTCGTCGAGAAGGACTACTACAAGGTCCTCGGCGTCCCGAAGGACGCCACGGAAGCGGAGATCAAGAAGGCGTACCGGAAGCTCGCCCGCGAGTACCACCCGGACGCCAACAAGGGCGACGCCAAGGCCGAGGAGCGCTTCAAGGAGATCTCCGAGGCGAACGACGTCCTGGGCGACAGCAAACGCCGCAAGGAGTACGACGAGGCGCGCACGCTGTTCGGCAACGGCGGATACCGGCCGGGGCCGGGCGGCGGCGGCAACTTCAACTTCGACCTGGGCGACCTCTTCGGGGGCTCGCAGGGCCAGGCAGGCGGCGGCGGGGGCTTCGGCGGCGGTCTGGGGGACGTCTTCGGCGGCCTGTTCAACCGCGGCGGGGCCGGGGCGCGGACCCACGCGCGCCGTGGCCAGGACATCGAGTCCGAGGTGACGCTCAGCTTCACCGAGGCGGTCGACGGGGCCACGGTCCCGCTGCGGATGTCCAGCCAGGCGCCGTGCAAGGCGTGTTCCGGCACCGGCGACAAGAACGGGACGCCGCGGGTCTGCCCGACCTGCGTCGGCACCGGTCAGGTCAGCCGGGGCGCGGGCGGCGGCTTCTCGCTCACCGACCCGTGCGCCGACTGCAAGGGCCGGGGCCTGATCGCCCAGGACGCCTGTGAGGTCTGCAAGGGCAGCGGGCGGGCCACCAGTGCCCGCACGATGCAGGTGCGTATTCCCGCGGGCGTCTCCGACGGGCAGCGCATCCGGCTGCGCGGCAAGGGCGCCCCGGGCGAGCAGGGCGGCCCGGCGGGCGACCTGTACGTGGTCGTGCATGTCGACGCCCACCCGGTCTTCGGCCGCAAGGGTGACAACCTCACCGTCACGGTGCCGGTCACCTTCCCGGAGGCCGCGCTCGGCGGCGAGGTCAAGGTGCCGACCCTGGGCGGTCCGCCGGTGACGCTGAAGCTGCCGGCCGGCACCCCCAACGGGCGCACCATGCGGGCTCGTGGCAAGGGGGCGACCCGCAAGGACGGCACCCGCGGCGATCTGCTGGTCACCATCGAGGTGCTGGTCCCCAGCGACCTCGGCGACAAGGCGAAGGAGTCGCTGGAGGCGTATCGCGAGGCGACCGCGGGTGCGGACCCGCGGGCGGAGCTGTTCCAGGCCGCGAAGGGAGCTTGAGATGGACAGCCGGGGCGGGCAGCGTCGTAACCCCTATGAACTGACCGACGAGTCGCCGGTGTACGTCATCTCCGTCGCGGCTCAGCTCTCCGGCCTGCATCCGCAGACCCTTCGGCAGTACGACCGCCTGGGGCTGGTCTCGCCCGACCGCACGGCCGGGCGGGGCCGCCGCTATTCGGCCCGGGACATCGAACTGCTCCGTACGGTGCAGCAGTTGTCCCAGGACGAGGGCATCAACCTCGCCGGCATCAAGCGCATCATCGAGCTGGAGAACCAGGTCGCGGCCCTGCAGCAGCGGGTCATCGAGCTGCAGGGCGCCCTGGAGGGCGCGGCCAGCGCGATGCAGCAGCGGGAGGCGGCGGTGCACGCCTCCTACCGGCGCGATCTGGTGCCGTATCAGGACGTGCAGCAGACCAGCGCGCTGGTGGTCTGGCGCCCCAAGCGGCCGGAGTGACGGCCGCGGCCGGGCTGCCGGCATCCGCGGTATGAGCTGACGAAGGGCCGGGGCGACCCGGCCCTTCTCGCTGTCCGCGGGGCTGTCGGCGGGCGCGGTGGCGCTCCGTCAGCAGCCGTTGTATCCCGCCGTCGGCATCGACAGCCGCCGGTGCACCTGTGACTTCATCGCCAGGGTGTAGACCGGCTCGTCGAGGTCGGCGGTCTCCAGGCGGACACCGGCCGCGGCGCACCGCGCGGTGAACTCGTCCGCGCCGGCGATGGCCGTCTCCAGCGCCCGGCGGTTGGGCGCCACGAACACGTCGACCAGGCCCTCCTCGACGTCACGCCACAGCGCGCCGTGGTCGGCGCGCAGCCGGTGCAGGCTGAGCTGGCAGGTCAGGTGGTAGTCACGGGCCGCCGCCCACTGCTTGCACATGTCGTGCTGGCTGCGGTCATCGACCAGGAACGGGTCCTCGTCGAGCTCGGACAGCGGCAGCAGGCAGGCGATCGCCGTGACTCGGACCGAGTTCATCGTGCCCTCCGGGGCGTGGCGACTGTGGGGGCGACGATACCCCCGCGAGCGGCCCGTGGAGGAGGGGCTGTACCGGGCGGCGAGGCATAGCCGCAGGCGTGGCAGATCTTCCAGCCGTCCTGATTGACCGCGAGCGGGCCGCCGCAGCGCGGGCAGAGCTCGGCGCGGGGGCGCGGCGGGGTGCGGGACGGACGGCGCGGAACGGTCGTCACGGTGCTCACTGCCGACGCCATACGGCCTCCAGCTGCTGTCTTTTGCCGGGGAAAGGCCCGATGTCGTCCGTCATTGCGCGGAGCTGTTCGGTTCCCGTCGCTCTTGAGTACCAGGTGCGTGGCCCGGAGCGGAGCCGGAGGGACCGTTTCCGGCCAGGGGCCGGAGGAGGCGCGCAAGAAGGGGGAGCGGGGCCCTCAGGCCCGGCCCATCGCCCGGGTCACGGCGATCTCGATCATGACGCGGTCGGGGTTGGGCGTCGGGGTCCGGCCGTACCGCTCGGCGTACCGGCGCACCGCGTCGGCCACCGACTCGGCGTCCGTACGCACCCGGGCCCGGCCCTCCAGCGTCGCCCAGCGTCCCCTGTCGACCTGGCACACGGCGACGGTGGCGCCGTCCGCCCCGGCGGCGAGGACGTTCTTGACCTTGGTGCTGTCCTTTCGGGTGATGATCCGCGCGATCCGCTGCCCGGCGTCGTAGGTGACGCCTACGGGAACCACATGGGGCGTCCCGTCCGTACGCAGCGTGGTGAGCGTCGGCATCAGGTACTCGCCCCAGAAGGCGAGGTACTCCGGGCTGAGGGCGCTGAGGTCGTGGGCCATGGGGGCCAGCGTAGTTCGGGGCCCGGGGCTCAGAGGAAGTCGGCGGTCTCCAGGTCGAAGGAGAAGGGGGCGGGGAGGGGGAGGGGTTTGCCGAGAGGGGCGATGTGGGTGTTGAGGTAGTCCTCGCCCTCCGGCTCGCTGAACAGGGTGACCGCTGACTTGTCACGGTCGACCAGGAGATAGAGCGGAATGCCGGAACGGGCGTAGCCATGGCGCTTGGCGACACGGTCCTTGTGGGGCTTGCTCGACGTCACCTCGACGACCATGGCAACGCCGTCGCTGGGCATCCAGGGAGGGGCGCCGCGGAAGAGACGCAGCGCGCGTGGGGCGATGGTGGCGTCGGGGATCACGTGATCCGCGGGCTGGCCCGCCGCGGGGGAGAGGACGAGTCCTTTGTGCCCCGAGAACTGCATGGCAGTCGCAGACAACCGCATCACCTGCTCGAAGACGAGACTCAGGTAGTCCTCGTGGTCGCCATCCGGCGGCGGTGTCACAGCGATCTCCCCCTCGATGAGCTCGGCCCGGAAACCTGTCGGGGTCTCCAGCGCCAGAAAGCCTTCCAGGAGGATGTCGTCCTGCGTGGGCATCGGCTCGTGTGCCATAGCCGTCATGCTGCACCTCCTCGTGGTCGAAGGCCAGTGTCACCGGGCGGCGGGGACGGGCGGGCGCGATCGGCCGCAGTTCCCTCGCACGAGTGAGCGAGAGTCAGCGGGGACGGCTCCCGAAACTGACTTGAGTGCCCTAGACTCAATTTATCGCACGCTGGTGCGAGCAGGATTGCGGTATGAGCAGCATTTCCGGCGTCCGGCCCCTGGCCGGGTCAGACTGAGGAAAGACGCTGATCAGGACGAGACGAGGAGGATCGCGAGGACGTGGACGCCGAGCTGACCAACAAGAGCCGGGAGGCGCTGAGCGCCGCCAATGAGCGGGCGATCGCCGCCGGGCATGCGGACATGACGTCCGCGCACCTGCTGCTCGCGCTGCTGGCCGGGCAGGACAACGAGAACATCATGGACCTGCTGGCCGCCGTCGAGGCGGACGCCGCCGCGCTGCGCAACGGCGCCGAGCGCCAGCTGGCCGCGCTGCCCAGCGTGCAGGGCTCGACGGTCGCCCCGCCGCAGCCGGACCGCGATCTGCTCGCCGCCATCGCGGACGCCACCCAGCGCGCCAAGGAGCTGGGCGACGCCTATGTCTCCACCGAGCACCTCCTCATCGGCATCGCCGCCAAGGGCGGGCGCACCGGTGAGCTGCTGGGACAGCAGGGCGCGTCCGCCAAGAAGCTGCTGGCCGCCTTCGAGGCCAGCCGCGGCGGGCAGCGGGTGACCAACGCCGACCCGGAGGGCACGTACAAGGCCCTGGAGAAGTTCGGTACGGACTTCACCGCGGCCGCCCGCGAGGGCAAGCTCGACCCGGTCATCGGCCGGGACCACGAGATCCGCCGGGTGGTGCAGGTGCTGTCCCGCCGTACCAAGAACAACCCGGTGCTGATCGGCGAGCCCGGTGTCGGCAAGACCGCCGTCGTCGAGGGGCTGGCGCAGCGGATCGTCAAGGGCGACGTCCCCGAGTCGCTGCGCAACAAGCGGCTGGTCGCGCTCGACCTGGGCGCGATGGTCGCGGGCGCCAAGTACCGCGGTGAGTTCGAGGAGCGGCTGAAGACCGTCCTGGCGGAGATCAAGTCCAGCGAGGGCCAGATCATCACCTTCATCGACGAGCTGCACACGGTCGTCGGCGCGGGCGCCGGCGGCGACTCGTCCATGGACGCCGGCAACATGCTCAAGCCGATGCTGGCCCGCGGTGAGCTGCGGATGGTCGGCGCGACCACCCTCGACGAGTACCGCGAGCGGATCGAGAAGGACCCGGCGCTGGAGCGGCGCTTCCAGCAGGTGCTGGTCGCCGAGCCGACCGTCGAGGACACGGTGGCCATCCTGCGCGGGCTCAAGGGCCGCTACGAGGCCCACCACAAGGTGCAGATCGCGGACTCCGCGCTGGTCGCGGCCGCCTCCCTCTCCGACCGCTACATCACCTCCCGGTTCCTGCCCGACAAGGCCATCGACCTGGTCGACGAGGCCGCCTCCCGCCTCCGTATGGAGATCGACTCCTCGCCCGTGGAGATCGACGAGCTCCAGCGCGCCGTCGACCGGCTCAAGATGGAGGAGCTGGCGCTGCGCAACGAGACCGACGCCGGCTCCGTCCAGCGCCTGGAGAAGCTGCGCAAGGACCTCGCCGACAAGGAGGAGGAGCTGCGCGGCCTGACCGCCCGCTGGGAGAAGGAGAAGCAGAGCCTCAACCGCGTCGGCGCGCTCAAGGAGAAGCTCGACGAGCTGCGCGGCCAGGCGGAGCGCGCCCAGCGCGACGGCGACTTCGACAGCGCCTCCAAGCTGCTCTACGGCGAGATCCCGGGGGTCGAGCGGGAGCTGGAGGAGGCGGCCGCCGCCGAGGCCGAGCAGGAGGCGTCCAAGGAGTCCATGGTCAAGGAGGAGGTCGGTCCTGACGACATCGCGGATGTGGTCGGCGCCTGGACCGGTATCCCGGCCGGCCGTCTCCTGGAGGGCGAGACCCAGAAGCTGCTGCGGATGGAGGAGGAGCTGGGCAAGCGGCTGATCGGCCAGACCGAGGCCGTACGGTCCGTCTCCGACGCCGTGCGCCGCACCCGCGCCGGGATCGCCGACCCGGACCGCCCCACCGGCTCGTTCCTGTTCCTCGGCCCGACCGGCGTCGGCAAGACCGAGCTGGCCAAGGCGCTCGCGGACTTCCTCTTCGACGACGAGCGGGCGATGGTCCGCATCGACATGTCGGAGTACAGCGAGAAGCACAGCGTGGCGCGGCTGGTCGGTGCGCCGCCCGGCTACGTCGGCTACGAGGAGGGCGGCCAGCTCACGGAGGCGGTCCGCCGCCGCCCGTACTCCGTCGTCCTGCTGGACGAGGTGGAGAAGGCCCACCACGAGGTCTTCGACATCCTGTTGCAGGTCCTCGACGACGGCCGGCTCACGGACGGCCAGGGCCGCACCGTCGACTTCCGCAACACCATCCTCATCCTGACCTCCAACCTCGGCTCCACCTTCCTCATGGACCCGCTGCTCAAGGAGGACCAGAAGCGGGAGAAGGTGCTGGAGACGGTCCGCGCGTCCTTCCGTCCCGAGTTCCTCAACCGGCTCGACGACGTGGTGGTCTTCCACCCGCTCGGCACGGACCAGCTGCAGCGGATCGCCCGTATCCAGCTCGCCCACCTCCAGCGCCGGCTCGGCGACCGCAGGCTGACGCTGGACGTCACCGACCGCGCCCTGACCTGGCTCGCCTGGCTCGGCCAGGAGCCGGTCATCGACGCCCCCGCCCCCGACATGTCCTACGGCGCCCGCCCGCTGCGCCGCCTGGTCCAGACGGCCATCGGCGACCAGCTCGCCCGCGCCATCCTGTCCGGCGAGGTGCTGGACGGGGACACCGTCCGGGTCGACGTGGACGGCGACGGGCTGTCGGTGGAGACGGAGGGGCGGTCCGCGGGGTGACCGGCGGGGGCGGGGTGCCCGGGGCCGCGCTCCGGGCACCCCTCCGGCCCGACGATCGTTGCCCCGGGCGACGCCTTGCCCGCATCCGCTCCGTCCGGGTTGCCACGACGGGGCGGATGTGGGGGAGGATGGCAGGGACCATACGAAGGGAATTCCACGGTGAGCATCGACCCGTCCTCGATTCCGAATTTCGGGGGCCAGCCCGAACCCGAGCCGTCGGGGCCTGATGGTCCCGTCGTGCCAGACCAGGACCTGGTCAAGCAGCTCCTCGACCAGATGGAGCTGAAGTACGTAGTCGACGAGGAGGGTGACCTCGCCGCCCCGTGGGAGCAGTTCCGCACGTACTTCATGTTCCGGGGCGAGGAGGAGCAGCAGATCTTCTCCGTCCGCACGTTCTACGACCGTCCGCACGGCATCGACGAGAAGTCGAAGCTGCTGGAGGCGATCGACGACTGGAACCGCCGGACGCTGTGGCCCAAGGCCTACACCCACACCCACGACGACGGCACGGTCCGTCTGATCGGTGAGGCGTCGATGCTGATCGGCACCGGCGTCTCGCTCGAACACTTCGTGTCGAGCACGGTCAGCTGGGTCCGCGCCTCCATCGAGTTCGACAAGTGGATCGTCGAGCAGCTCGGCCTGGAGGCCGAGATCGAAGGCGACTCCGACCAGAAGCCGGGTGACGACGAGGCCTGAGCCCCGTCCGTCCCACACCCACCCCGCTGCCCGGGCCCCGAAGCCGAACGGCTTCGGGGCCCGGGTGTGTTGGGGCGGGTGAGCCGGTGCATGTTTGAGACCCCGCGGGCCTCCGGTCAGAGTTTGCCGAGCCGGTCCGCCGCCTCCCGTAGGACCGACTCCTGCTTGCAGAAGGCGAAGCGGACGTAGGGGGCGCCCTGGTCCTTGTGGTCGTAGAAGACGGCGTTGGGGATGGCGACGACGCCGATGCGTTCGGGGAGGGAGCGGCAGAAGGCGAAGCCGTCGTGGTGGCCCAGGGGGCGGATGTCGGTGGTGATGAAGTAGGTGCCGGCGGGGCGGAAGACCTGGAAGCCGGCGTCGGTGAGTCCGGTGGCCAGGACGTCGCGCTTGGCGCGCAGGTCGTCGCGCAGGTCCGCGAAGTAGCTGTCGGGCAGGGCGAGCGCCTCGGCGACGGCGTACTGGAAGGGGCCGGCGGAGACGTAGGTGAGGAACTGCTTGGCCGAGCGGACGGCAGTGACCAGCTCCGCGGGCGCGGTGACCCAGCCGACCTTCCAGCCGGTGAACGAGAAGGTCTTGCCGGCAGAACCGATGGTGACGGTGCGTTCGCGCATGCCGGGGAACGACGCGAGCGGGAGGTGCTCGCCCTCGAACACGAGGTGCTCGTAGACCTCGTCGGTGATGACGAGGAGGTCGCGCTCGCAGGCGAGGCGGGCGATCTCGGCGAGCTCCTCGCGGGACAGCACGGTGCCGGTGGGGTTGTGCGGGGTGTTGAGGAGGATCAGGCGGGTGTTGCCGGTGACGGCGTCGCGCAGTTCGTCCAGGTCGAGGCGGTAGCGGCCGGACTCCGGGTCCGCGCGCAGGGTCACCGGCACGCGGCGGCCGCCCGCCAGCGCGATGCCGGCGGCGTACGAGTCGTAGTACGGCTCCAGGGCGATGACCTCGTCGCCCGGCTCCAGCAGCGCCAGCAGGGAGGCCGCGAGGGCCTCGGTGGCGCCCGCGGTGACCAGGACCTCGGTGTCGGGGTCGTAGGAGAGGCCGAGGTGGCCGTAGAAACGCTGCTGATGGGCGGCGACGGCGGCGCGCAGCTCGGGGATGCCGGGGCCGGGCGGGTACTGGTTGCCGCGGCCGTCGCGCAGGGCGCGCACCGCCGCCTCCCTGACCTCTTCCGGGCCGTCGGCGTCGGGGAAGCCCTGGCCGAGGTTGATGGAGCCGGTCCGCACGGCGAGTGCGGACATCTCGGCGAAGATCGTGGTGCCGAATTCGGCGAGGCGGCGGTTGAGCAGCGGTCGGTCCATGGGCGCCATCCTGCGCCGAACCTCTGGACTTCCTCAACTGTGCTTTGAGACGCCGGGGCCGGGGGCATCAGCCCCGCACAACGGAAATGAGACGGTCGTCGACGAGGACGGCCCACGGCGCCAGGCGGCGCCGGAGCGGCGCACAGGGCGCCGGACGGAGCGAGTGCCTCGCTTCGGGGGAATGAAAGGAGAGTGAGGCAAATGGGGATCGTGGTCTTCGTGGTGATCTGCGCGGGGGTGATCGGCCTGGTGGTGCTGGCCTCGCGGACCGGTTCGGGCGGGGGTCGCGGACGCGGCTCCGGCGGGTACAGCGGGGCCGGCGGCAGCTGGTGGGCCGGCGGTGACGGGGGTTCGGGCGGTGGCCACCACGGTGGGCACCACGGCGGCGGTGGCTGCGGCGGCGGGTCCTCGTGTGGTGGCGGTTCCTCCTGCGGCGGTGGCGGCGGTGGGGGCGGCTGCGGTGGAGGCGGCGGTGGCGGCAGCTGAGCCGACCGCGCCGGCTCCCGCGCCGACGGTGCGTGGTGCCAACTCCATATGTGCGGATGGCTAGTTGCTTGTCGCATATGCGCCCGGGGGGTGCTGGCCGAAGGGCCAACACCCCCCGGGCGCTTGGTCGTTGAACAACTGAACTGCAAGGCCCCCGCGCGGATGGAAACCCGGAGAAGATGGGTAAAAGCGCTGTGGGCGACGGGGCTTTCATGATTCCCTCTCCCCAGAGAATCCCCCACGTTCTCCGACCCCACGTGGGCGCGAGCCGGCAGGCAGTCGTACATCACTGATCCTTTTCGGGCGGGCCGGCCCACCATTCCACTGCGTGTTTTTGCGGAGCCGACCCATGCTCACGACTTTGACGACGGCGTACACCGATACCCGTGCCTCCGACCTGGCCTGGGCGCTGGGCAGGGAACCCCTGCCCGCCCTGGCCGTACTCGATCTCCAACTCCAGGACGCGCAGGTGCAGTTGCGGCTGCTCGGCGCCTCCCACCAGGTGCTTCTCCAGGAGGAGCACGGCACCTGCTCCGAAACGGTCGCCTGTATGCCGGGCAGCAGCACACCGCTGCCACTCGGGGTGGCGAAGCGGCTGGGGGACTGGGAGTACGAGTTCGCCGCCCATGTGGAGACCCTCTCGCGCGGCTCGTTCGCCGGCCGTGCGCAGGAGTTGCTGGCGCTGGTGGCCGAGCATCCGCACGGGCTCGCCGGTACGTTCCCCGGCTCGCCGCACGCCTTCACCGCGATGCTGGCGCAGCGCCAGCAGGGCCAGGTGCGCTGGCGGACCTGGCACGCGTACCCGCAGGAGGGCCGTCTGGTGGCCACCCGTACCCGCGTGGGCGTACGGGCCAGGGTCGCGGCGGTCTAGCGCGCCCTGGCGAAAAGTGACCGGTTCGGTCGGCGGGAGGGCGCGGGGGAGTGTGGGGTGCGAGGGGCGCGAAGGAAGTGCGCCGGGGGCGTGGGGGTCCGGGAGGGCGCGGAGGGTGGGGCGTGCGCGACGTGCGCGGTGCGGAGCGCCCTTGTGGCCCACCCTTCGGAAACGCCCCAACTGAGGCGTGTAGCCCCCGAGGTCTACTCGTGTGGGTGACGGAGCGCCACAGAATCGTCACGTAGCGTTCACTTTATGATCGACCCGCCAGAGTCCGCTCGCACCGGCGCCGCCGGCCCGCCGGACGCCCTGCTGCCGGCCCTGCTGCCGGTGCCGGCCGGGCTGGGCCGGCTGCTCGTCCTCGCCGTCGTCTTCGTCTGCGCCGCCTGCGGTCTGGTCTACGAGCTCGAACTGGTCGCCCTGGCCACGTACTTGGTGGGCGACTCCGTCACCCAGGCCTCGGTCGTGCTGTCCGTCATGGTCTTCGCGATGGGCATCGGCGCGCTGCTCGCCAAGCGGCTGCGCTGCCGGGCGGCGGTCGGGTTCGGTGCGGTGGAGGCCGTTCTCGCGCTGGTCGGCGGCACGTCCGCGATGGCGCTCTACGCCTGCTTCGCCTGGTTCGGGCAGTCCCGCTCCGCACTGGTCGGCTTCTCCCTGGCCATCGGCATCCTGATCGGCGCCGAGGTGCCGCTGCTGATGACCCTGATCCAGCGGGTGCGCCGGCAGGACGCGGGTGGCGCGGTCGCCGACCTCTTCGCGGCGGACTACGTCGGCGCCCTGGTCGGCGGGCTGGCCTTTCCCTTTCTGCTGCTGCCGGGCTTCGGCCAGCTGACCGGCGCCCTGCTCACCGGCGCCGTCAACGCGGTGGCCGGTGCCGTGCTGGTGCTGTGGCTGTTCCGCCGCGACCTCACGGCCCGCGCCCGCTGGGCCCTCCTCGGCGTCAACGCCCTGGTCCTCGCCCTGCTCGCGACGGGCGCGGTGCTGGCCACGCCGTTCGAGCGGGCCGCCCGGCTGGCGGTCTACGGCGCCTCGGCCAGGGTCGCGGTGCAGACCGGCGTCCAGGAGGTGGTGATGACCGGCGGGACGGGTGACGGAGCCGGTGCGGGGCGCGGGAGGAAAGGTTCCGGCGGACCGCTGGAGCTGTATCTCGACGGGCGGCTCCGGGTCAGCGCGGAGACCGAGTTCCGCTACCACGAAGCGCTGGTGCACCCGGCGATGGCGGGCGGCCCGCACGGCCGGGTGCTGGTGCTCGGCGGCGGTGACGGCCTCGCGGTGCGCGAGATCCTCCGCTACCGCGCGGTCCGCTCGGTGACCGTCGTCGAACTCGACCCCGGCGTGCTGCGGTTGGCGCGCACCGACCCCGGTCTCACCCGCCTCAACCGGCGTTCGCTCGCCGACCCCCGGGTGCGGGTGGTGACCGCCGACGCCTTCGACTGGCTGCGGCGGCAGGACGGCAGCGGCGGCGGGCGGCGGGCGCCGTCGTACGACGTCATCGTCTCCGACCTGCCCGATCCCGGGATCACCGCGAGCACCAAGCTCTACTCGCAGGAGTTCTACGGCCTCGCGGCGCGGCTGCTGGCCCACGACGGACGGCTGGTGGTGCACGCCGGGCCGCCGGTCGAGCGCGCCCGCCTGTACTGGACGGTGGAGTCGACGGTCCGCTCGGTGGGCCTCGCGACGGTGCCGTACCGGCTGGCCGGCCGGCCAGCGGCCTTCTCCGGCGGCCCGGACCGCTCGGCGGGCCCCGTACCGCGCGGGGACGCCGCGGTCCCGGCCGTTGCCTCGGACGGCACCCGCTACTGGGGCTTCGTGCTGGCCGCACGGCACCGGCCGTCGTTCGGCCTGGCCCCCGACGCGCCCCCGCTGACCGGCCTCAGCGCCGAGGAACTGCGGGACGGCCGGCGCGCGGAGAGCCGTGACCGGCGGGGCGGGCTGCCGGCGTCGACGCTGATGCATCCGCGGTATCTCGACTGATCACGGTGACCGCGGTGACCGGGCGAGCGGCCGCGGGTGGGGCGAGGCGAGGCGTGGTGCGGTGCGGTGCCGGGCCCGAGGCGCGACGTGCCGGGCCATGGGAGGTGCCGGGCGGGCGGCGGGCAGTGGGGGCGGTTTCCGGCCGGTGCCGGAAATTCCGCCTGGGCGGGCACGGGGTCGCGGGCGCTGGGTAGGCTCCCATGTCATGGAGCATGAGGTGTACGTTCCGTTTCCCGTCGGGACCGTGCGGCAGGCGCTCATCGAGCCGGAGCGGGTGGCGCGCTGTGTCCCGGGAGTCCAGCTCGACGCCGATGCGGCCCCCGACTGTCCCAAGGGCCGGCTGCGACTGCGTATCGGAAGCTCCACCATCACCTATCGCGGCACCCTGACGGTCGGCGCTGACGACGGGCCCGGTGACGACGCGTCGGGCGACGACGGTGCGGCCGCTCCGGTGACCGTCGAGGCGAAGGGCACCGAGGCGCGGGGCGACGGGACGGTCGCGCTGACCCTCGTCGTACGGCTCGCCCCGGCCACCGAACCCGGTCCCGGTACGACGTTGCGCTGCTCCGGCACGGTCCACCGCGACGGCCGGCTCGCCGAGGCCACCGACCGGTCGGCCGCCTCGGTGGGCCGCCGGCTGCTGGACCGCTTCGCGGAGAACCTGGCGGCGGACCTGCGGCGACGGCCGGTGGCCGGTGACACCGGAGCGGCCGATGACGCCGGAGCGGCCGACGACACCGAGGAGGTGGCCCGGACCGGGGTGTTCGACACCGAGGTGCCGCCGCCGTCCCTGGACCCGGGCAGCGACGAGGACGAGGACGCGGCGGCGGACCTCGACGCGGGCGAGGGGGCGGACGCGTTCCCGGCGCACCCCGGGCACGACTACGGCGACGAGCCGGACCGGCTCGCCCCCGCCGAGGCCGCGCACGCCCGCCGCACGATGATCGGGCGCAGCGCGGAAGAGGTCGACCACGCCCCGCCGCGCGGCCGGTACGCACCGGTGCCCGCACCCGAGTCGGGCGGCCCCTCGGCGACCCTGCGCTGGGCGGCGCCCGCCGCCGCGCTGGTGCTGGCGTCCGCGGTGGTCGTCGGCCGGGTGCTGCGCCGGCGCCGCTGAAGCGGGGCGGTGACGCGGGGCGCGGTCCTCGGAGGCTGGTGCGAGCGGGGCGTTTTCCCGGGCTTCGGGTGCGCGTGGGGGACGGCATCCGCATGTCATGTGGGGCACGGCCTAGGCTCGGCTTTGTGAGCACCGACAACACCACGCAGCGCACGGCGCGGACGCAGGCGCCCGAGGGCGTGCGACTGGCCGCCGGAGACACCGAACTGACCGTCCGGCCGGACCTCGGCTGCCGGATCGCGAGCCTCCGTGTCGGCGGCACCGAGCTGCTGCGGCAGGGCCCCCGATACGGCTGTTTCCCGATGGTGCCGTGGTGCGGCCGGCTCGACCACGGGAAGTTCCGCAACGGCGGCGAAATCCACCACATGCCCCTCAACGCCGCGCCGCACGCCATCCACGGCACCGGCCGCGACCTGCGCTGGCGCACGGCGCGGACGAGCGCCACGGAGGGGGTCTTCGTCTATGACCTCCAGGACCCGGCGGCGCCCTGGCCGTACCCGGGGCGGGTCACCCAGCTCGTCGAACTCGCCGCCGACGGCGGCTCGCTCACCCTCACCCTGGGCGTCGAGGCGACCGCCGACTCCTTCCCCGCGCAGGCCGGCTGGCACCCCTGGTTCCTGCGGAACCTGGGGGAGGGCGGCCCGGACGTCCACCTCGACTTCGCGCCCGAGTGGCAGGAGGAGCGGGGCGACGACCACCTCCCCACCGGCCGCCGCATCCCGCCGGGGCCGGGGCCCTGGGACGACTGCTTCGGGATGCCGCAGGGTGTGGAGGCCACACTGACCTGGCCCGGCCGTCTGGAGCTGAAGCTCACCAGCCGCGCCGAATGGGCCGTGGTCTACGACGAGCAGGAGGCCGCGGTCTGTGCCGAGCCGCAGACCGGCCCGCCGAACGGCCTCAACACCCTGCCGCGCCTGGTCACCCCGATCGACCCGCTGGAGATCTCCATGACCTGGAGCTGGCGGAGCCTGTCCGGAGGCACCGCATAAGCTCGTGCGCATGAGTGACGACGTGCGCGGCGCGCTGCTGCAGCAGATCAAGGACAAGGCCGTGGTGCACGGCAAGGTGACGCTTTCCTCCGGCAAGGAGGCCGACTACTACATCGACCTGCGCCGGATCACCCTGGACGGCGAGGCCTCGCCGCTGGTCGGCCGGCTGATGCTGGACATCACCGCCGACCTGGACTACGAGGCGGTCGGCGGGCTGACGCTCGGTGCCGACCCGGTCGCGACCTCGATGCTGCACGCCTCCGCGGCGCGCGGCGGCCGGCTGGACTCCTTCGTGGTCCGCAAGGCGCAGAAGGCGCACGGGATGCAGCGCCGTATCGAGGGCCCGGACATCAAGGGCCGCCGGGTCCTGATCGTCGAGGACACCTCCACCACCGGTGGCTCGCCGCTGACCGCCGTCGAGGCGGCGCGTGAGGCGGGCGCCGAGGTCGTGGCGGTGGCGACGATCGTCGACCGCGGTGCCGCGTCGGCCATCGCCGAGGCCGGGCTGCCGTATATCACGGGCTACCAGCTGGGTGACCTCGGCCTGAGCTGAGGCCGGGCGTCGGGGCACGCCGGATCGGGGCATTCGGCGCTGACCTGCGGCTTAGCCGAGGGGCGGCTGGTTTCACGTGAAACCGGCCGCCCACGGACTGGGACGGCCGGACAGGCAATGTGGAGCGAGGGGCCTCGTCTGGGAAGATGTGCAGCGGCGAAGTCCTCGCCCCCTGGTCAGGGCCAAGAACGCACACCCGCATACACAAGGAGCGGACAGATGCCCATCGCAACCCCTGAGGTCTACAACGAGATGCTGGACCGGGCGAAGGCAGGCAAGTTCGCCTACCCGGCCATCAACGTCACGTCGACGCAGACGCTGCACGCCGCGCTGCGGGGCTTCGCCGAGGCCGAGAGCGACGGCATCATCCAGATCTCCACCGGTGGTGCGGAGTTCCTGGGCGGCCAGTACAACAAGGACATGGTGACCGGCGCGGTCGCGCTCGCCGAGTTCGCGCACGTCGTCGCCGAGAAGTACGACGTCACCGTCGCGCTGCACACCGACCACTGCCCCAAGGACAAGCTGGACGGCTACGTACGCCCGCTGCTGGACATCTCCGCGGAGCGCGTCGCCAAGGGCCAGAACCCGCTGTTCCAGTCGCACATGTGGGACGGCTCGGCCGAGAACCTGGCCGACAACCTGGCCATCGGCCAGGAGCTGCTCGCCAAGGCCGCCGCCGCCAAGATCATCCTTGAGGTCGAGATCACCCCGACCGGTGGCGAGGAGGACGGCGTCACCCACGAGATCAACGACGAGCTCTACACCACGGTCGACGACGCGCTGCGCACCGCCGAGGCGCTGGGCCTGGGCGAGAAGGGCCGCTACCTGCTCGCCGCCTCCTTCGGCAACGTCCACGGCGTCTACAAGCCGGGCAACGTCGTGCTCCGTCCCGAGCTGCTGAAGGACCTCCAGGAGGGCGTCGGCGCCAAGTACGGCAAGACCGCCCCCTTCGACTTCGTCTTCCACGGCGGCTCCGGCTCCACGCCGGAGGAGATCGCCACCGCGCTGGAGAACGGCGTGGTCAAGATGAACCTGGACACCGACACCCAGTACGCCTTCACGCGCCCGGTCGCGGACCACATGTTCCGCAACTACGACGGTGTGCTGAAGGTCGACGGCGAGGTCGGCAACAAGAAGACCTACGACCCGCGCAGCTGGGGCAAGCTGGCCGAGGCCGGTATGGCCAAGCGGGTCACCGAGGCCTGCGCCAACCTGCGCTCCACCGGCACCAAGATCAAGTAACCGGCACGGCCGTACCGCCGGCCGCCGCGTCACAGGGCTCCGCATCCGTCCGGGATGCGGAGCCCTTCGCGTGCCGGGGCCGTTCGTGTGCCCGCCGGTCCGGTGCCGCGCGGGCGCGCGGGCGCGGGGCGGGGCATGCTCGCGGTATGAGCGAACCGAGTGCGCCCGGCGCGGTCCGGCTGGCCTCGGCCCAGGGCAGGTGGGTGCTGCTGACGGCCGTGCTGGGGTCCGGGATGGCGCTGCTCGACGGCACGGTCGTCAATGTCGCGCTGCCCCGGATCGGCGAGGACCTCGACGCGGACCTGGCGGTCCTCCAGTGGACCGTCACCGCCTATCTGCTCACTCTCTCCTCGCTGATCCTGCTGGGCGGTGCGCTCGGCGACCGCTTCGGCCGGCGCCGGGTGTTCGTGATCGGTGTGGTGTGGTTCGCCGCGGCCTCCCTGCTCTGCGGGCTCGCGCCGCACGCCGGGGTGCTGATCGCGGCCCGTGCGCTGCAGGGCGTCGGCGGGGCGCTGCTCACCCCCGGTTCGCTGGCGCTGCTCCAGGCCGTCCTGCACCCCGACGACCGGGCCCGCGCGGTCGGCGCCTGGTCGGGGCTCGGCGGGGTGGCCGCGGCGGTGGGCCCGTTCGTCGGCGGCTGGCTGGTGGACGGTCCCGGCTGGCGCTGGGTGTTCTTCCTGAACGTGCCGCTGGCGGCGGTGTGTGTCCCGGTGGCGCTGCGGCACGTACCGGAGACCCGGGAGCGCGGGGCGGGCCGGCACCGTGGCTTCGACGTACGGGGCGCGGTCCTGGGGGCGCTGGCGCTGGCCGGGGTGACCTATGCGCTGATCGCCGCGCCGAGCGGGGGCGCCGGGCCCGGAGTGATCCTTCCCGCGGTGGCCGGGGTGCTGCTCGGTGTGCTCTTCCTGCGGGTCGAACGGCGGCAGGACGATCCGATGCTGCCGCCCGCCATCTTCCGCATCCGCCAGTTCTCCGCCATCAACGCGGTGACGGTCTGCGTCTACGCGGCCTTCGGCGGCTTCTTCTTCCTGGCCGTGCTCCAGCTCCAGGTCGTGGTCGGCTACTCGGCGCTGCAGGCCGGTACCGCGCTGCTGCCCACCACCGTGCTGATGCTGCTGCTGTCCGCCCGCTCCGGCGAGCTGGGGCAGCGCATCGGCCCGCGCATCCCGCTCACCGTCGGCCCGCTGCTGTGCGCCGCGGGGCTGCTGCTGATGATGCGGGTGGGCCGGGGCGCCTCCTACCTCGCCGATGTGCTGCCCGCGCTGGTGGTCATGGGCGCGGGCATGGTGACGCTGGTCGCGCCGCTCACCGCGACCGTGCTGGCGTCGGTGGACGTGGACCGGGCGGGTCTGGCCAGCGGCATCAACAACGCGGCGGCACGGGCCGCGGGCCTGGTGGCCGTGGCCGCGCTGCCACTGCTCGCGGGCTTCGGCCCGGAGGCCTACCGCTCGCCGGACGCCTTCGCCGCCGCCTTCCTGCGCGCCATGCCGCTGTGCGCCGGCATCCTGGTGGTCGGCGCCCTGATCGCCTGGCTGACCGTACGCACCAACGCCCTACGCCCCGAACCGGGCGCCGAGGAGCCCTGCCACGCCAAGACCACCTACCACTGCGGCGTAAGCGCACCCCCACTGGACCCGGGCGAGAGCACCCCCCAACGGGAACCCGAGAGATAACGCCCGCCCCCACCAAGCATCTCCCCACCCACCCACGGGAGGGGACGGGCCTCGGGGGCAGGGTTTCCGGACGTAAAGCGAAGCAGTCCGGAAACCCTGCCCCCG
>NZ_JBSFJF010000111.1:0-18525 GCF_053597915.1 Streptomyces sp. NPDC001219
CCGATACTGGGTGTATCGGGGCGAACCCGACAACGCAGCGAGCGTGCGTGCCAGGCGCCGCGGGGCAGGCGGGAGTTTGACGACAGGTCCTAGGGGGCTCCCTCCGAAGGCCGGAGCGCCGGGGCGGGCCCGTCAAAGGCCCGCCCCGGCGCTCGCGTCCTACCCGCTCGCGTCACACCGTCCAGGCCGGGAGATCCCTGATGGTGACGACGCAGGCGGTGCAGATCCAGCCGGGGCCCTGGGAGACCAGCAGGACGTGTTCGCCGGGGCCGACCTCTGCCGTGCGGACCAGGTGCTCCAGGGAGAGGAAGACGTCCGCACCGCCGACATGACCGATGCCCCTGCCGATGTCGAAGGACGACTTCGACATCGGCAGCCCGAGCGGCGCCATGACCGAGTACTCGATCATCCGGCCGTCCATGTGGATCGGCACGACCTTGGCGAGATCGGAGGCGTTCAGGTCGGCGTCGACCAGGGCCCGGTGGATGATGCCCAGGTCGAAGACGCTCAGCCGCTCCAGCGTCTCCGACAGCGACAGCTCGGTCTCCGCGAACCGGCTGACCCGCTCCGCCATGTCCGCCATCGAAGCGGGCTCCCCGTTCAGCAGCATCGGGCCGTCGCCGCGGTGCCACTTCTCCAGTGAGGGCAGCAGCCCGGCGTGCAGTGACCGCACCTCGGCGAAGCCCTCCTCCGCGCTGAGCAGCGCGGCGGCGCCCCCGTCTCCGAGGAAGTACGACTGGTCGAAGCCCGTCCACCGGTCGAGGTCCGGGCCGGAGAAGTTCTCCCCCGTCGTCAGCAGTACGGCCTCCGTCTGCGCGGCGCCGGTCAGCTGGCCGATGGCCACCTCCAGGGCGCCCAGCATGCCGTTGCAGCCCTGCTGGAGGTAGAGCGCGGAGACACCCTCCAGGCCCAGCTCCCGCTGGATGTACCCGGGAGGATAGGAACCCACGGGACCTTGGTAGGAGACCGCGCTGTGGAGATGCGACCCGATCTCGTCGGGGTCGAACCGCGCACGCTCCAGGGCGTTCCGGGCGGCCGACACCGCGAGGTCGACGGCCGGCACCGCACCGGACACATGGGTTCCGGTGAGTCCGTTCGCCGCCGTCACCTCCGGGCCCAGGCGGCCGTCGGCCACCGCCTGTTCCGCGCTCACCCACTCGTGCAGAGCGACTCCCAGCGAGTTGATGTGGACGTTCTCTACCCTCATGCGGGATGTCTCCGTTTCTGTCCGGCACCGGGGCCGGGCTCAGGCGAGCAGCTGTTCCTTGATGTGCTGGGCCAGTTCGGCGGGTGTCGTGAACTCGAAGGCGACGCCGGGCGCGAGGGTGAGCTCGGTGGCGACGTTCAGGGCGTTGCGGAGGGTGAGCGAGGTCAGGGAGTCGAAGCCGAGCCCGCTCAGTTCCGTCGTCGCGGTCACCGGGTCAGCGGACGGGTGCCCCAGCACGGCCGCGATCTGCTCCCGCACGAGACCGGTCAGCGTCGTGTCGCGTTCCGCGTCGGTCATCGAAGCCAGCAGGTGCCGCAGTTCCGTCGCCTCCGCCGGGGTGTCCCGCGCCGCCCGGCGGTCCGGGGCCGGCAGCAGGGAACGGAGCAGCGCGGGTGCCTCCCCGGCCCTGGCCCGCTCGTGCAGCACACCGAAGTCCAGCCGGGCCGCGACGGTGAGCCCGTGCCCCGGCCCGCACGCCGCGTCGAACAGCTGGAGACCGTGCGCCGGGGGGAGTTCCCCCACCCCCGGCAGCGCCAGCCGTGCCCTGCCCGCGGTGACCAGGTCGCGACCAGCCCAGATGCCCCAGGCGATCGACGTCGCGGGGACTCCCTGGGAGCGTGCCTGGTGGGCGAACGTGTCGAGGAAGGCGTTGGCCGCCGCGTAGCTGCCCTGCCCCGCGCCGCCGAGGACACCCGCGACCGACGAGAACAGCACGAACGCCGACAGGTCCGCGTCCCGGGTCGCCTCCCGCAGCGCGAGCACCGCGTCCACCTTGGGCCGGAGCACCGCGCTCAGCCGGTCGGGCGTCAGGGACGGAAGCACACCGTCGTCGAGCAGGGCGGCGGTGTGCACCACGGCCCGGAGCGGACGGTCGGCCGGGAGCCCCGCCACCAGTTCCGCCAGTGCCTGACCATCCGTCACATCGCAGTCGGCCACGCCGACCTCTGCGCCCAACGCGACCAGTTCCTGCCGGAGTTCGGCCGCGCCCGGCGCACCGAGTCCCTGCCGGCCGATCAGCAGCAGATGCCGTACGCCGTGTTCCACGACCAGGTGACGGGCGACCGCGCTGCCCAGCAGGCCGGTACCGCCGGTCACCAGCACCGTGCCCTCGGCACCGCCGGGGAACGCCGCCGCACCGGCCTCGCTCCCGGGGGAGCGGCGGACCAGTCGCGGCACCCGTACCGCTCGCTTGCGCAGGGCCCACTGCGGCTCGCCGGAACCCACGGCCCTCAGCAGCGCCCGCCAGGCCGGCTTGCCGCCGTCCGTGTCCACCAGCAGGAAACGGCCCGGGAATTCGGTCTGCGCCGAGCGCACCAATCCCCATACCGCGGCGGCCGTGAGGTCGAGCCGGCCGCTCACCCCGACGCCGTCCCAGGCGGGCACCGCACCCCGGGTGAGGAACACCAGCCGGGACCGGTCGAACGCGGGGGTCGTCACCCAGGACCGTGCCCACTCCAGCGCCCGGCGCGTGGTGTCGTGGACGGCACCCGCCAGCTCCGCACCGGTCCGCTCCACGGACGTGTCGGACGCGCAGGTCACCACGACCACCTCGGGCGCACCGGAGGAGTCGCCGACGGCCGCGGCCAGCGCCTCGGGATCGGGGTACGCCTCGGCGTACTGGCCCGCCGACATCAGCCCCGAGCGCACGCCCAGGGAGTCCTCGCCGACGACCGCCCACTTCGCGGGCACCGCGCCGGCCACCGACGCGAGGTCCCTGTCGGTCCACTCGACGCCGAACAGGCCGTCCTGCTGGGCGGCACCCGCCGTGCGGACTCCGCTCCGGGAGACCGTTCGCGGTGTCAGGGACTCCACCGTCAGCACCGGAGCTCCGGTGGCATCCGCCGCCCGTACCGAGAAGGAGCCGTCGGGGAGCGGGCTGATGCGCACCCGCAGCACACCGGCCCCGGAGGCATGCAGGGAAACGCCCTGCCAGGTCCCGGCCCGCCACGGCCCCGCGGGCAGCACGCCGTTGGTCCGCAGCGGCTCCAGCGCCGCGTCCGCCAGGATCGGGTGCAGCCCGAACTCCGCCGCCTCCGGCCGCAGCCGCTCGGGCAGGGCGACCTCGGCGAAGAGCTCGTCACCGCGTCGCCACACGACGGGCGCGACCGGCGCGGCGTCACCCCGGCTGTCCGCCGCTTCCTCGCCGGACCGCACCTCTTCGGCCTCGGCCGGGGGCCACGCCGTCAGGTCCCAACCGGGTGCCGGGCCCTCCTCGGCCAGCGATCCCGTCGCATGGCGGGTCCACGGCCGTCCGAGGCCTTCCTCGCCCCGCCGTGAGTGCACGGACACCGGACGCCTCCCTGCCTCCCCGGGCTCACCGACCGTGACCCGGAGCTGGACGGCCCCGGACTCCGGCAGCACCAGGGGGGCCTGCACCGTCAGCTCCGCCAGCTTCCCGAAGCCCACCTGGTCACCGGCCCTGACGGCCAGTTCGACCAGCACCGGATCGGGCGCCAGCGGGACACCGCCGGCCTCGCGCCGGGCGAGCCAGCCGTACGCGGCCGTCGAGAGCCGTCCCGTGAACAACACCGTGTCGGAGTCGGGGAGTTCGACGGCCGCCCGCAGAAGCGGGTGCTCCCCGCGCACGGCGCCGATGCCCGAGTCGCCGCGGGACCTCCCGGGGGCCGCCTTCAGCCACTGGTGGTGGCCTTGGAAGGGGTAGGTGGGGAGGTCGGGGTGGGGCGGGGTGGTGGCGGGGGCGTGGAGGGGGATGCCGTGGGTGTAGGCGGTGGCGGTGGCGGTGAGCAGGTCGTGGTGGGTGGCGTGGTCGCGGTGGAGGGTGGGGAGGACGGCGCGCGGGGTGGTGCGGGGGAGGCTCTCCTGGAGTGTCTGGTGGAGGGGGAGGGTGAGGACGGGGTGCGGGCTGATTTCCAGGTAGGTGTGGTGGCTGTCGGTGAGGAGGGCTTGGGTGGCGGCGTGGAAGTCGACGGTGTGGCGCAGGTTCTGGTACCAGTACTCGGCGTCGAGTTCGGTGCCCTGGAGGCGGGTGCCGGTGAGGGAGGAGTAGTAGGGGACGGTGGCGGGGCGTGGGGTGAGGGGCGCGAGGTGGTGGAGGAGCTTGTCGTGGAGCTGCTCCATCTGGGGTGAGTGGGAGGCGTAGTCGACGGGGATGCGGCGGGCGCGGATGCGGTGCTGGTCGCAGTGCTGCTGGAGTCGGTCGAGGGCGTGGGGTGTGCCGGAGACGACGGTATGGGCGGGGCTGTTGACGGCGGCGATGTGGGCGTCGAGGCGGAGCGTCGTGATGAGGTCGTGCGCGGTGTCGGGGTCGGTGGCCAGGGAGGTCATGCCGCCGTTGCCGGCGAGGGTGGTGAGGAGTTGGGAGCGGACGGCGGTGATGCGGGCGGCGTCGTGGAGGGTGAGCGCGCCGGCGACGGTGGCGGCGGCGATCTCGCCTTGGGAGTGGCCGAGGACTGCCGCGGGCTGGATGCCGAGGCTCCGGCAGGTGGCGGCGAGGGCGACCATGACGGCCCAGAGGGCGGGTTGGACGACGTCGACGCGGTCGAGGGTGGGCTGGTCGGGCGCGTGGTGGAGGACGCCGGTGAGTGACCAGTCGATGTAGGGGGTGAGGGCCTGTTCGCAGGTGTGGAGGTGGTGGGCGAAGGTGTCGTTGGTGGCGAGGAGGCCGGTGGCCATGCCGTGCCACTGGGAGCCTTGTCCGGGGAAGACGAAGACGGGGTCGGCGAGGGCGGGGCCGGAGTGGGTGAGGGCGGGACCGGTGTGGGTGGGTGTGGTGGGGAGGGTGCGTAGGGCGGTGGCCAGTTCGGTGTGGGTGGTGCCGACGACGGCCGCGCGGTGGTCGAAGACGGTTCGGGAGGCGAGGGTGCGGGTGACGTGGGGGAGGGGGGCTTGCGGGTGTTGATCGAGGAAGCTGGCCAGGCGTTCGGCCTGAGCGTGCAGTGCCCGTTCCTCGCGGGCTGACAGGACCAGGGGCAGGACACCGGAATCGCCGCCACCCCCGTCCAGCGACAGCATGCTGCCGTCCGTGTCCGCACCCTCCGGCGCCGCCGCGGGCCCGTCCGGCGCCTCCTCCAGCACCAGGTGGGCGTTGGTGCCGCTGAGACCGAAGGAGGACACCCCGGCCCGGCGGGGTCCGTGCGCGTCCGGCCAGGGCGTCTGCTCGGTGAGGAGTTCCACGGCGCCGGTGGTCCAGTCGACATGGGGGGACGGCTCGTCGACGTGGAGGGTGCGGGGCAGGACGCCGTGGCGCAGGGCCTGCACCATCTTGATCACTCCGGCCGCCCCGGCCGCGGCCTGGGTGTGCCCGATGTTCGACTTCACCGAACCCAGCCGTAGCGGCCGGTCCTCCGGCCGGTCCCGGCCGTACGTCGCCAGCAGGGCCCGCGCCTCGATCGGGTCGCCCAGCGTCGTCCCCGTCCCGTGCGCCTCGACCGCGTCGACGTCGGCGGCCGACAGACCGGCGTGGGCCAGGGCGGCGCGGATGACGCGCTGCTGGGCGAGACCGTTCGGGGCGGTCAGACCGTTGGAGGCGCCGTCCTGATTGACCGCGGAACCCCGGATGACCGCCAGCACCTGGTGCCCGTTGCGCCGCGCGTCGGACAACCGCTCCAGCAGCAGCAACCCCACGCCCTCGCCCCAGCCGGTGCCGTCCGCCGCCGCGGCGAACGGCTTGCACCGGCCGTCGGGCGCCATGGCGCGCTGGGTGCTGAACGCGGTGAAGGCGCCCGGAGTCGCGATGACGGTCACCCCGCCGGCCAGTGCCAGGGTGCACTCACCCTGCCGCAGCGACTCCGCCGCGAGGTGCAGGGCGACCAGGGAGGACGAGCACGCCGTGTCCACCGTGAGGGCGGGACCCTGCAGTCCCAGGAAGTAGGACAGCCGGCCCGAGAGCACACTGAGCGCGTTGCCCGTCAACAGCACGCCGTCCAGGCCCTTCGGCGCCTCGTGCAGCAGGGTGGAGCCGTACTCCTGCGCCAGCGCGCCGACGAACACACCGGTCGTGCTGCCCTTCAGCGACGTCGGCTCGATACCCGCGCGTTCGAAGGTCTCCCAGGCCGTCTCCAGCAGCAGCCGCTGCTGCGGGTCCATCGCCAGCGCCTCCCGCGGCGAGATCCCGAAGAACGCCGCGTCGAACCGGCCCGCCTCGTCCAGGAACGCCCCCTCCCGCGTGTAGGAGGTGCCGGGCTTGTCGGGGTCCGGGTCGTACAGCGCGTCCAGGTCCCAGCCCCGGTCGGAGGGGAAACCGGTCACGGCGTCGGTCTCCGAGGCCACCAGGTCCCACAGTTCCTGCGGCGAGGTGACGCCCCCGGGATAGCGGCAGCCCATCGCGACGATGGCCACGGGCTCGTCCGGAGCGGCGGGCCCGACGTCCGCGGTGTCGTCGGCCGGGGGCGCGGTGTGCGGCAGTTCGCCCTCCAGGTAGGAGGTCAGGGCGGTCACCGTCGGATAGTCGTAGACGATCGCGGCCGACAGCTGCCGTCCGGTGGCGGCGGACAGCCGGTCGCGCAGGGCCACCGCGGCCAGCGAGGTGAAACCGAACTCGTGCAGCGGCCGGTCCGTCGCCACCTCCTGGGCGGAGCCGAATCCGAGGACCTCGGCGACGGCGGAGCGTACGAGGCCGAGCAGACCCCGGCCGCCGACCGGGGCTCCGTCGGGCGCGGGGGCGAGCGCCGTGGCGGAGGCCTCCGGCGCGCCGGTGCCCTCCGTGCGGTCCGCGCCGTCCGTGGGGGAGGGCGGGTCCGGGCGGAGACCGGCCGAGGGGCTGACGGCCAGCAGCTCGCCGGGACGTTCCACCAGGAGCCGACGGACGATCTTGCCCGCCGCGTTGCGGGGGATCTCGGCGACGCTGCGGAACTCCTCGGGCACCTTGAAGTAGGACAGCTCCCGTCGGCAGGCCTCCAGGAGCAGCCCCGCGTCGATGCCTTCGGGCCCCGGGACGACATGGGCGACCGGCACTTCGCCGAGCACCTCGTGCGGCCGGCCGGCCACCGCGGCGTCGTGCACTCCGGGCACCCGCGTCAGGACCTCTTCGATCTCCCGCGGATGGATGTTCTCGCCGCCACGGATGATGAGTTCCCTGGCCCGGCCGGTGAGGGTGAGGAAGCCCGCCGCGTCCTGGCGGGCGAGGTCCCCGGTGCGGTACCAGCCGTCGAAGAGCACCGCCCGGGTCTCCTCCGGCTGGTTGTGGTAGCCGAGCATCAGCGCCGGGCTGCTGACCCACACCTCGCCCTCGTCGCCCGCGGCGACCTCCACCCCGGTCCGGGGATCGGTCAGCCGCACGGTGAGCCCGGGCACCGGCTGCCCGCAGGAGCCCGGCATCTTGGGCCCGCCCGGGACGTGCGTGGTGATCGCACCACCGGTCTCGGTGCTTCCGTAACTGTCGAGCAGACGGACGCCGAAGGTGTCCTCGAAGGCCTCGTGCAGGCCGGCCGGGGAGGCCGAACCGGCCGCCAAGCAGAACCGCAGGAAGGGGAGTCCGGCACCCTTCTCCCGCCCGGCCTCCAGCATGCGGTGCAACAGGGTCGGCACGGCCACCAGGAAGGTGGACCGGTCCTCCTGTGCCGCCCGCAGGATCTCGTCGGCCGCCGCGCCCACCATGAGGCGTGCCGTGGCGCCGACAGCCAGCACGCCCAGGAACCCGACGCTGTGGGACACGGCGTGGAACAACGGCATCGGCCACAGCACCCGGTCCTCCGGGCCCAGGCCGAACAGGGGCACGGTGCAGGACGCGGTGGCCCACAGCGAGGACTGCTGCGTCGACACCACACCCTTGGGACGCCCCGTGGTGCCCGAGGTGTAGAGCATCCAGGCAGGCTCGGCCAGGCCGAGGTCGTCGCGCGCCGTGCTCTCCGGCTCGGTGCTCGCGAGCGTCTCGAACCGCAGTGCTCCGTCCGGCACTTCGGCGGCCGCTCCGACCACCACGACGGTTCCGGCCGACGCCGCCCGTCCGGTGACTTCGAGCACCTGCTCCGCCTGGGCGGCACCACTGATGACCAGGACGGCCCCGCTGTCGTCGAGATGATGGGCGAACTCGGCATCGGTCGACTGCGGATTGAGCGGTACGCCGACGGCACCGGCCCGGGCCACGGCCGCGTAGCTCTCCATCATCTCGACGCGGTTGCCCATCCGCAGCAGCACCCGGTCACCGCGTGCCACTCCCAGGTCCGCGAGGTGTCCGGCCAGCCTGCGCGTACGCTCCTCCAGATCCCGGTAGGTCACGGACCGCTGTGCGTCCCGGAACGCGGTCTTCTCCGGAAAGCGACGGGCGTTGCGTGAAAGCAGTTCATGCAGCGGCCGGATCAGCTCATTGCGCAACGTGTCACTCACGCTTCTCGGATTCCAATCAACATGGGGAACGGAGACGCGGTGCCGCCGACAACCAGGGCGGAGCCGCTCCAGGCGCTGCCATCGCCGCTCGGACCCGGGCACCCGGAAGTGCTGGAACCTGCCGGCGGGGGGCCAGTATGACCAGATCCCCTCTAGGGGAATCCCTCGCGATACCCACGGAAGCGGTGCGCGGCGCGGACCACGACGAGTGGGGGCGCCGTGTCATGGCCCCACATGGGCCGTTCGCCCGTCACCCGGCGCCAAGGGCGCCCGGAACTGCCCGGCGTCCCTTCTCAGCGTTCCAGATGACGCGCATATCTGCTGGTCACGACTGGTTCAGACGTTCCCGAATCCCGGACTGCCCGCCGCTGGTGGCGACTGGGACGGGTCGTGCCGCAGGCTCGATCCGCCTCGGCAACGCACCAGCCGGACCACCGAGGCACGCGCCACAGCGCAGCACGGCCGAAGCGGCCGAATGCCGCTGCCCCGCCCGGGCGTTGACCCGACGAAGAGACCTTGGAGTGCCCTGGTGGCCTTACGGATAGCGATCACCGCCGAGCCCATACCTTCGCATGTCTCCGCGCTGGACTACGTCACCTGCCCGGCCCTTGAACAGGGCCACCAGGTCACGCTCCACGCCCCTGCCATGTTCCGCCGCGAAGCCCGGCGACGCGGGGTGGGATTCTCCGCCGCCGGTACGGACTGGACGTGCGATCCCGGCGTCCAGCAGGCGGCGAGCGAGGTCTGGCAGAGGCACGGAAACGCCCCCTTCAACCGGTACGTCTTCGGCCACCTCTGGCCCGGACAGGCCGAGACGAAGGCCCATGACCTGCTCACCGCGTGGACACAGGAGCGGCCCGATCTGGTGATAGCCGAGTGCAGCGACCTCGGCGCGCACCTCGCGGCCAGGGCCTTGCAACTGCCCCTGCTCGCAGCGGACAACGGCCTCGGGCCGGTGCTCCTGGACCTCTGGGACACCCATATCGCGCCCGCGCTGCTGCCCCTCTACAAGCAGTACGAGCAGGACACCCCAACGCTCCCTCCGATGCTCACGCCCGCGCCGGTCCACTGGTTCCACACGACGCCGCCGCCCTCGGCGCGCGCGGTCCGACGCACCGTCGCGGACTTCCGCACCACCCTCCCCGAGGGGCTGGACCGTGACCTCTCCCTGCGCCCGGCGCGCCCGCTCGTCTACGTGAGCCTCGGCACCCTGACCACCGCGATGTCCGGCCTGCGTACCGTCGTCGAGAACGCGTACCGGGAGATCATGGCCGCACTCCGCGCGCTCGACTGCGACGCGATCGTGTCCGCGGGAGACCTCGCGCAGCACCTGCCGAGTGCGAGCCCGCACCTCACGGTCGTCGCGCATGCCCCGCAGCCCGCGCTGCTGCACCGGGCCGATCTGTTCGTGACGCACGGTGGCCGGGCATCCCTGCTCGACGCGGTGCAGGGCGCAACGCCCGTCCTGGGCCTGGGTGTTCTCGCCGATCAGCCCGACAACACCGCCGCGTTCGCCCGCCGCGGCCTGGGCCGGGCGCTGGACGTCACCGCGAGCCGCGGCGAGATCGCCGACGCCCTGACGGCACTCCTGGGCACCCCGCGCTACGGTGCCGCCATGCGCGCGGCCGCCGCCGAGCTGTCCCGGCTGCCGGCCCTGAACCTCACGGACGTACGGGACAGCCTCCACCGAGCGTGTTAACCGCCGGCCTTGCGGAACACCCGCGCGCCGAGGAGGACCGAGACCGCGGCGAGTGCCGCCGCCATCAGTGCGCCGCGGATCATCGCGGTGCTGCCGTACTGGCCGAGGAACGCGGCCCGGACCGCTTCCACCAGGTAGCGCAGCGGCACGAAGCGCGAGATCACGTCCAGCCACCGGGGCGCGAGCGCCATCGGCAGCAGGATGCCGGAGAGCAGCATGACCGGCAGGTTGACGGTGTTGATCACGGGAGCGAACCCTTCGGGGGACTCCAGCCGCATGGCCAGCGCATAGGACAGCGAAGCCAGCGCCACCGTGAGCACCGCGACGAACAGAAAGGCGATGAGGACACCGAGCACCGGGGCGCGCAACCCCATCGTCACGCCCGCGAGCACCAGGAGCAGTGACTGGGCGAGCAGCTTCACCACATCGCACAGCACCCGCCCCATCAGCAGCGCCACCCGGCTGACCGGGGTGACCTGCATCCGCTCGATCACACCGTTCTGCTTCTCGATCAGAATGCCGAAGCCGGCGAAGGCCGCGCTGAACAGGCCGAGTTGCACCAGAAGCCCCGGCACCAGCGTCTGCCAGGCGTCGCCACCGGTACCGAGCGGAATCCGGGTCAGGAGTGGACCGAAGAAGAACAGCATGAGCAGCGGCATGAGGACACCCACCACCAGGCTGATCTTGGCGCGCATCGTCTCTCGCAGATAGCGCCCGAAGATCAGGCGGGTGTCGGCGAGGACGTCGGCCGGGCCGGAGGCCTTCCTTCTCGTCCTGGCCGCGTGGCGTCGGGATGGACCCTCCGTGGGCTCGGATGCCGTCCTCACCGAGGACGTGGTGGGGGACGGGTGCGGCACGTCAGCCTCCGTGGGGAGCGGGTGGTCAGATGGCGACCGGGACGTCGGGAGCGAGGGGGTGGTGCCCCGTGATGGCGAGAAAGGCCTCGCGGAGGCTGGCTGCCTCGGAGCCCGTGTAGCGGAGTTTCAGATCCTGCGGGGTGCCCTCGGCGGCGACCAGGCCGCCGTCGACGATGACGAGCCGGTCGGAGAGGACGTCCGCCTCGTCGAGATAGTGCGTGGTCAGGAAGACCGTGGTGCCCTCGGCACGGATGCGCCGCACCAGATCCCACACGTCGGAGCGGCTTCCGGGGTCGAGCCCGGTCGTCGGCTCGTCGAGGAACAGCAGCCTGGGCCGGTGGGTCAGGCCCAGCGCGATGTCGAGGCGGCGGCGCTGGCCGCCGGAGAGCGACCGGGTGGGCCGGTCGAGGAGGTCGGCGAGATCGAGATCCTCGGCGAGTTCCCGGGCACGGTTCTTGGCCTCGGTCTTGCTGAGCCGGTACAGCCGGCCCTGGGTGATCAGTTCCTCCCGCACGCTGACGGCCGGGTCGACCCCACTCGCCTGGGCGACATAGCCGATACACCTGCGCACCCCGCCCGGGTCGCCGGCCAGATCGTGCCCGGCGACGGTGGCGCTTCCCCCGGTGGGGGGCAGCAACGTGGTGAGCATGCGCATCGTGGTGGTCTTGCCGGCGCCGTTGGGGCCGAGAAAGCCGAGGATCTCGCCCTCGGACACGGTGAGGTCGATGCCCCGCACCGCCTCGACCGGACCCTTCTTGGTCGTGAAGGTGCGGGAGAGCCCCTCGGCGTGGATGATCGGGGTCGTCATGGCGGCCTCCTGCCTTGCGGATGGGTATCTCGTCCGGTGCCCCGCGCACCCCTGTGACCCCCGGCCGCGGCCGTGTCCCGCGGGGTCACCGGAAGCGGCGCGGGCCCCGGGGTCAGTCGGCGTTCCGGGCCGGGAGCGACTGGTCCGCGTACACGGTGTCCCACATGGCCCGCATCGACTCCCCGATGCTGAACCGGGGGTGCCAGCCGAGGAGTCGGGCGGCGCGGGAGATGTCGACCCGGACCCAGTCGGCACCCCTGCTGTGTACCTCACCGCGCCGCTCGCGGATCGTCTCCGGCGGCAACCCGGCGGCCGTGACGAGTTCGTCCACCAGCTTCCGTACGCCCATCGCCTGGCCACAGCCGATGTTGACCAGGGGGTCGGCGCGCGTGATCCGGGCCGCCCTGACCACGGCGTCCGCGGCGTCCCGGACATCGACGTAGTCACGCCGGGCGTCGGCGATGGTCAGCTCGATGCCCGCGGCCACGTCGACCCCGCGCAGCCGGACCGCCAGGGAACCGAAGAAGCTCTCCAGCGCGGGGTGCGGCCCCAGGGTGTTGGCCACCCGCAGGACCACGCCGTCGAGTGTGCCGTTCCGGACGGCGTCGAGGACCATCTGCGAGGCGGTGAGCTTCGTCGTGCCATAGGGGTTCGCCGGAGCCGGTGTGATGCCCTCGTGGATCGACGTGCCGAAGGGGACCGGCCCGTACTCGTGGACGGTGCCCAGGTGGACCAGCCGGGGAGGGCGCGGCAGCAGCGACAGCGCGCCGAGGAGCCGTTCCACCAACTGCACGTTGGTGCGGTGCAGTTCGTCCCCCCAGCCGAGGGTGGCGTTGACCACGGCGTCGATGTTCTCCCCGGCCAGCACCCGGGCGAACTCCTCGCTGGTGCTGCCCGCGACATCGAGGGACTGGAACCGGTGCGCGGCGATGCGTGGCGCGGGCCGCCGGGCGATCGCGAGGACTTCGCTCCCCTCGGCCGCGAAGGCGGCGCAGATGTGCCGGCCCATACACCCGGTGGCCCCCAGCACGGCGACACGAAGGGAACCAGGGGCCGGGCCCGACGGTGCCACGGTGTCCTCCTCATCAGTCACGGAGCGCGACCCCCGACTGGTCGGGGCACACCGCCCGTTCGGCGGCCGGCCCGTTCGGCAGGCGGTCGGCGTACTGCGGCAGCAGGCCCTGGGCCTCGGCCTCCGCCAGACTGGGCGCGCCGGTGTCCCGCGCGGACAGGCGGAACTCCACACCGGGTGGCCAGGGCAGCCCGATCGCGGGGTCGAACGGGTCGATCGCGTGCTCCAGCTCTGCCCGGTACGCACTGCTCACGAGGTACGACATGATCGTGTCGTCCTCCAGCGCCAGGAAGGCGTGGGCGAGCCCGTCGGGGATGTACACGGCCCGGCAGGACTCGGAGTCCAGCGTGACGAGGTCCCACTGGCCGAAGGTGGGCGACCCCACCCGGATGTCCACGACGGCGTCCAGCGCCTGCCCCCGTGCGCAGTAGACGTACTTGACCTGACCCGGGGGATTCGCCGTGAAGTGGAGCCCCCGCAGCACACCCTTGGCCGACCTGCTGTGGTTGGTCTGCGCCACGGGGAACCGGTGGCCGACCGCCGCGACGAACGCCTCGTCCTGCAACGGCGAGAAGAACAGTCCGCGGTGGTCGGCGTGGACGTCGGGGGTGAACTCGAATCCGCCGCCGACGGCGAGCTTTCGGGTACGCATCACGGATCACCTGCCCGCGGCGTCGTGCGCGGACGGCGCCGCGGGCCGTGTCCCGGGCCGCCGCTGCCGGATCGGTTCGGTGCGCCTCATGTCACTCACGTTGTCGCGCTCCCACCACGTTCGGAAACAGGTTCTTGCTTGCGGGGGCAGGCACAGCTCGTCGCGTACCGCGCACGGCCGGGTGTGCCGACCGGGGGGACGGGCTGATCCCGGCTGTGTCTGCCTCAGTATGGGTCGCACCCATGTGGAAGATTCCCTAGTGCCGGAGCCGGCGGGGCCCTGCCGGACGGCGGCGGGACGGTCAGACGACGGAGAGCTCGGGCAGCGGGAAGACCAGCTTGCCGCCGTCGGCCAGGAAGGCGCTCTCCCGCTCCATGAAGCCCTCCCGGTAGATCCAGGGGAGCACCAGCAGCTGGTCGGGGCGCCGGGACTTGGCCTCCTCCTCCGACACGATGGGGATGCCCGAACCGGGCGTGAAGCAGCCGGACTTGTCCGCGTTGGGCTCGCCGATGCAGGGCAGGTCTTCCTCGGTGAGCCCGCAGAACTGCAGGATGACATTGCCCTTGGTCGAAGCGCCGTACCCGAGGGTCACCTTGCCCGCCTTGCGCGAGTCGTCGAGGAAGTCCCGAAGGCGGTCGCGGTAGTCATGGACGCGCTTGGCGAACGCCTCGAACGGGGCCATGGTGTCCAGCCCGAGGGCGGTCTCCCTGGCGCGGACGGCGGCCAGGCCCGCCTCGTCCACGGGGTAGCGGCCGGGCCGCTTGGCGAGGGTCACACAGAGGCTGCCGCCGTACACCTCGGTCAGCTCGGCCTGGAGGACGGTGAATCCGACGCGCTCGGCCATCCACTCGATCTGCGCCAGCGCGTAGTACTCCAGGTGCTCATGGCACACCACGTCGTAGGCGGTGCCTTCGAGCATCGCCGGCAGATAGCTCTGCTCCATCACCCAGACACCGTCGTCGTCGAGGACGTCGTACACGTCCTGCATGAACGCCATCGGCCGCGGCAGGTCGTAGAACATCGCGATGGAGGTGACGACCTTCGCCCGGCGCGAGCCGAAGCGTTCGGTGAACTGCTCGCGGGAGAAGAAGTCGGGGATCAGCTCGGCGTCCGGCGGGTAGTGCTCGCGGAACTTCGGCCCGGTCGGGTCGATGCCGACCAGTGTCGGGCCGGGAGTCGGATAGCCGCGCAGCAGCGTGGAGTCATTGCTGCCGATGTCCACCACCAGATCGCCCGGACCGGGGGCGACGAGTTCGGTGATCGCCGCGACCTTGTGGTGGAGATGCTGGACCATGAACGGGCGTATGCCGGAGCGGTAGCCGTAGTTGTCCCCGTACATCAGCCCGAAGTCGGCGGTGTGGCGGAGCTGCACGAGGCCGCAGCCGTCCGGTGAGCACTTGACCAGCTCCAGGGGGACCGTGGGCACCGCCTCGTCCCGGGTACGGGGAAAGATGCCGGTGAGGGCCTGTGGGCCCAGGTCGAGAACCGGCAGCAGGGTGCGGTTGCCGCAGACACGGCAGTCATCGATGATCATGGATTCTCCAGGTCGCGTTCCACATCGGCTGGACCGGATCGGAACCGGCGCCGTGATCCCACGCCAGGCGCGGTGAGCCCCGCCAGGTATCTGCCGGCGACCTTAATGCCGGCGTCCAGGGGCATCGCGACTCCGGATCACAATTCTGGGAAATGCTCCAGAACCCGCGTGCCGAGGCCACCGCGCCGACGGGCCGGCCGGCCGCCGCTGCGTCCCTGGTCAGGCCCGGCTGTGCCACCACTGCCCCGGCGCGGACGGGGCGGCTTCGCCGCTGTGTTGTTGCTTGACGGCGCAACACGGCAGGGAACAGAGTCGGTCGAGCTCCAGAGGCGCGGACTCCTCGGAGAGCTACCCGATCCGGCACGGGCGGGCGGCAACGGACGACTCAAGGAGCAGCGGTGGCTGCACTGCCTGAAGAGACCGAGTTGGCACAGGACAGCAATCGGAGGGAGGAGACCGCAGCCCGCCGGCAGTTCGCGGTGACATTGCTCTGCGATGTCGTCCTTCCCGTGGGGCTCTACTACGTGCTGCGCGGCGCGGGCTCCAGTGAACTGGTGTCGCTGCTGGTCAGCGCCGCCGCGCCGGCCCTCAGCACCGGATACTCCATCGTCAGACAGCGCAGGGTCGACAGCGTCGGCGTCTTCGTGCTCGCCATCCTCGTGCTCGCCGGGCTCGGTTCCCTCATCTCCGGCAGTCCGCGCCTGGCCCTGGCGAGAGGCGGCTGGTTCACCGGGCTGATCGCGCTGTGGATTCTCGGGACGCTCTACACCTCCCGTCCGTTCGCCTACCGGGCACTCAAGAGTCTGCTCCCGGGCAAGTCGCAGACGCTGGAAGGGTATTGGCAGGACGATCCGCAGTTCCGGCGTACCTGGCGCGGCCTGACGGTGCTGTGGGGATGCGGGCTGCTGGTCGACGCGGCGCTCCGGGTGGTCATGGCGTACGCCCTGCCCGTCGATTCGGTGCCGGCGCTCGACGGTGCGCTCTACGTCGTGACCTACCTCGTACTTCAGGTGATCACGCACATCGTCCTGCACCGGACCGGTGTGTTCCGGCTGCTCTTCCCCGGACGGGGGAGGAGGAAGCCGGGGGCCGGATCACCGGCAGACTCGGAGACGAACGACAACGGGACGGCCGGAGCGGAGCAGCCGCCCGGCCGGTGACCGCTCACGGCGCACCGCGCCGCGTGACCGCGCCGACCCCGGGTGCGCCGCTGCGCCACCGGCCCGGTTCCCCCACACCTGAGAACCGGGGAAACGCCCAGACTTCCGTCCCATCGGGCCGACAGGCCTTGTGCCGGTGGTCCGGGCCCACTGGATAGTGGCGGCAGCAAGTGTTTCCCGGTCCGCTCGGACAACGGTGCCGGCCCTGGGGCCGGACCGGTCCACGGAAAGGATCAGAACGATGAGTTCACCCACTGCGGACGACGGCCTGTGGTGCCGGCGTTTCCACCCCGCCCCGGACGCGGGCCGGCGCCTGGTGTGCTTCCCGCACGCCGGTGGTTCCGCGAGCTTCTATCATCCCGTCTCGGCCGCGCTCAGCCCCGGCGTGGACGTGATCGCCGTGCAGTACCCCGGGCGGCAGGACCGCCGCCGGGAACCGGCGATCGACGACATCCGCCTCCTGGCGGACCGGATCGCCCAGGCGCTGGGCGCCTGGTCCGACCGGCCGTTGACCTTCTTCGGCCACAGCATGGGCGCGCTGGTGGCCTTCGAGGTGGCACGGCGGCTGGAACGCGACGGGGACGGCCCCGTGCGGCTGTTCGCCTCCGGGCGCAGGGCGCCGTCCGCGTACCGCGACGAGCAGGTGCACCGGCGGGACGACGACGGCCTCGTCGCCGAACTCCGGGCGCTGAGCGGAACCGACTCACGGCTCCTCGACGACGACGAGATGCTGCGGATGGTGCTGCCCGCGCTCCGCAACGACTACAAGGCGGTCGAGACCTACCGGAGCGAGCCCGCGGCCGTCGTGCGCTGCCCTGTCACCGTCCTCGTCGGGGACGAGGACCCCAAGACCACCCTCGACGAAGCCGGGGCCTGGGACACGCACACCACCGGCGGCTTCGACCTGCGGGTCTTTCCCGGCGGGCACTTCTACCTGGCCGACCGGCCGGACGAGGTGATGACCGTGCTCAGCGACCACTTCACCGCTGCGGCTCTCCCTCACCATGCGTAGGGGGCGCCGCGCCGTCCCGACCGAGCCACCCTGGAGCCCTGACAGACATGTCTGAACCGCTACTCACCGCGCAGGCCACGCCCGCACCGCGCACCGGGCGACGGCCCAGGGTCGGTCACATCGACTTCCTCAACTGCCTGCCGCTGTTCTGGGGGCTGGCCAGGAGCGGCAGTCTGCTCGACCTGGACCTGAGGAAGGGCAGCCCGGACACCCTGAGCGACGCACTCGTCGCCGGCACGCTCGACATCGGGCCGATCAGCCTCCTCGAATTCCTCAAGCACGCCGACGACCTGGTGGCGCTGCCGGACATCGCCGTGGGCAGCGACGGCCCCGTGGAGTCCTGCCTGATCGTCAGCCAGGTCCCGCTGGACCAGCTGGACGGCGAACCCGTCGCACTCGGCTCCACCAGCCGGACATCGGTCCGGCTCGCCGAGCTGCTGTTCGCGGAGTCGGTCGGCGTCCAGCCCGAGTACTTCGTCTGCGCCCCGGACCTCGCGGCCATGATGCAACAGGCACGAGCGGCCGTCGTCATCGGTGACGCCGCCCTGCGGGCCTCCCTGCACGAGGCGCCCCGGCTCGGTCTGCAGGTGCACGACCTGGGCCGGATGTGGCGCGACCTGACCGGACTGCCCTTCGTCTTCGCCGTCTTCGCCGCCCGCAAGGACTACCTCGCCAGGGAGCCGGAGACCGTCCACCGCGTCCACGCCGACCTGCTGGCGTCCCGTGACCTGTCCCTCGCCGCGGTCAAGGAGGTCTGTGAACAGGCCGCCCGGTGGGAGGCGTTCGAGGCCCGGACGCTGGAGCACTACTACACCACCGCCCTCGACTTCAGCCTCGGTGAGCGGCAGCTCGCCGGAATCACGGAGTTCGCCCGCAGGGTGGGCGGCGGACCGGCCGGCTTCCCGCCGGACGTCCGCGTCCAGCTGCTGGGCAGCGAAGCCATCAGCATGTGACCTCACCAGCAACAAGCCCGAAGCACACCCGGAAAGGCCGTCGACATGCCCCGACCGTCCGAAGCCACCGACCGTGGCCTCCAGTCCGTACTGGACCGTGCCGCCGAGGGCGGCAGGGTGACCCCCGAAGAGGCGCTGGACCTCTACCGTTTCGCTCCGCTGCACGCGCTGGGCAGCGTGGCCGACACGATCCGCCGCCGCCGCTACGCCGGCACCGAGCACATCGCGACGTACATCATCGAGCGCAACATCAACTACACCAACGTGTGTGTGACGGCCTGCCGGTT
>NZ_JBSFJF010000112.1:0-18439 GCF_053597915.1 Streptomyces sp. NPDC001219
GATTCCGCCGGGGCCCTCGGCCGTGCGCGACGGGCCTCCGTCAGGCGCGCCGGCCCGCGGTCGCGACCGGGCCGGTGCGGCCCGGACCGGGCGGGTCAGCCGACGTGGGTGTCCGCCGCCTCGACCTCTTCTCGGGTGATGCCCAGCAGATAGAGCACGGTGTCCAGGAACGGCACGTTCACGGCGGTGTGCGCCGCCTCCCGCACCACCGGCTTGGCGTTGAAGGCGACCCCGAGCCCGGCCGCGTTCAGCATGTCGAGGTCGTTGGCGCCGTCCCCGATGGCCACGGTCTGCGCGAGCGGCACCCCCGCCTGCTGCGCGAACTCCCGCAGCAGCCTGGCCTTGCCGGCCCGGTCCACGATGGCGCCGGTGACCCGGCCGGTGAGCTTGCCGTCGACGATCTCCAGAGTGTTGGCGGAGGCGAAGTCCAGCCCCAGCTCCTCCTTGAGCGCATCGGTGACCTGGGTGAAACCGCCCGAGACCACGCCGACTTGGTAGCCCAGCCGCTTCAGCGTCCGCACCAGGGTGCGCGCACCGGGGGTGAGCCGCACCTCCTTGCGCACCGCCTCGACCACGGACGCGTCGAGCCCGCCGAGCAGCTCGACCCGGGCGTGCAGCGACTGCTCGAAGTCCAGCTCACCGCGCATCGCGGCGGTGGTGACCTCGGCGACCTCGGCCTCACAGCCGGCGTGCGCCGCGAACAGCTCGATGACCTCGTCCTGGATGAGCGTCGAGTCGACGTCCATGACGACCAGCCGCTGCGCCCGGCGCTGCAGCCCGGCGGCCACCACGGCGATGTCCACCCCGAGCTGTGCGGCCTCCGGCGCCAGCACGGTCCGCAGCGCCTCTGTCTCGGCACCGGAGACCGCGAACTCGACGGCAGTCACCGGATACTTGGCGAGCCGGAAGATCCGGTCGATGTTGCCGCCGGTGGACGTTATGGCGGCGGCGATCGCGGCGGCCGACTCGGCGGTGAGCGGATGCCCCAGCACGGTGACGTGCGAACGTCCGGTGCCGCGCGGACGGTTGTCACCCCGGCCGGAGATGATCTCCGCCTGGAGGTTCAGCGACTCGGCCCAGCTGTGCACGGTGGCCCGCAGGTCGCCCTCGGCGGCGCCGGTGCCCTGGGTGGGGGAGGGGGCGGTGACCAGTGCGCACAGCGTGATGCGTCCCCGGGTCACCACCTGCTCGATGTCCACGACATCGACGGAGTAGGCGGCGAGGGTGTCGAAGAGACCTGCGGTGATGCCGGGCCGGTCCTTCCCGAAGATCTTGACGAGCAGGGTCGGTACGTCATCGCCCGGTACGGCGGTGGCAGGCGGGATCTGCGATGCGCTCATGGTCCCCTTACGGTAACCGCCGGGCGGACGCCTCCGTACGGGTGTCCGGGGTTCGGACCGGCGCGGCACCGTGCCGCGCGCCCGCACCCCGTCGCTCCCGGCCCCGGCCGCCGCCGTGATCGTTATGGAGTCGTGTCCGGCCCGCCCCGGGCCGTTGGCCGGGACGTCCGCGCAATGTGCCAACGCCCTTGCCGGGCCGCGGCGTTCGGCGGACCGGCGGGACACGGCCACGACGGGTCGCACCTCGGACGGGCATTCGTCCGCTTCATCCCATGATGCGGCCTCCCGGGCGGACGCGCAGGACGTACCCGGAGGCCCCGCGCCGCACCCCGTGGCACCCGGTCCGTCCGGATCACCCGGAATCCGGTGATGCCTGCCCATCCATGGGTGCTTCCCGCGCTCCGGGAGAGTTTGGCGGCCTCGTGCGAGCCCCGCACACCCCGGTCCCGTCCCGGTTTCCGGTCGGTGGGCCGAGCCTGAAATAGTTCCTCACGATGTTCGCCATCCCTAGACTTCCCATACAGGGCGTCACTCGGGGGACTATGTAATGGGGCATGGAGTGCCTGAACTCGTACTCGAATTGAACGGAAGGACCTGGACGCTCGACCCGTCCCGGTCCTACAACGTGGGCCGTGATCCGCAGGGCGACATGGTGCTCGACGACGCCAGGGTCTCCTGGCGGCACGCCACCGTGAGATGGGCCGGCCGCGGCTGGATCATCGAAGACCAGGGCAGCACCAACGGCACCTATGTGCAGGGCCAGCGGATTCACCAGATGGAGATCGGGCCGGGCTCGACGGTGCATCTGGGCAATGCCACCGACGGGCCCCGGGTGACCCTGTCGGCGCCGGCCGCCGACGCCTTCAGCGCGCGGCCCGCGACGGCGCCGCCGCAGCAGCAGCAGGCCGCGCAGGGCTGGCAGGCGCCCCCCGCGCACCAGCCGCCGGTCCAGCAGCCCGTCCAGCAGCCGCCCGTCCAGCAGGGCTGGCAGGCGCCGCCGCAGGACCGGCAGCAGCCGTACGTCCCGCCCCAGCAGGCCCAGCAGGCCGTGCCCCCGCAGCAGGCCCGCCCGCCGCAGGAGCGCCCCGCGCAGGGTGCGGGCGGCGGACCGGCCCACGGCGACCGCAGCCCGACCACCTTCCACCGCCTCGACACCGGCCGGGTGATGCGCATCGGCCGTGCGCTGGAGAACGAACTGGTCGTCTCCGACCTCCAGGTCTCCCGCCACCACGCCGAGTTCCGCGCCACCCCCGACGGCCGCTTCGAGATCCGCGACCTCGGCAGCCACAACGGCACCTACGTCAACGGCCAGCCGGTCACCAAGTCCGGTACGGCGCTGATCGGTCCGAACGACATCATCGGCGTCGGCCACTCCACCTTCCGGCTGGTCGGCGACCGCCTGGAGGAGTTCGTCGACACCGGCGAGGTCTCCTTCTCGGCCCGCCATCTGACCGTCACCGTCGACGGCGGCAAGCAGATCCTCAAGGACGTCTCCTTCGGCGTCCCCGAGAAGTCGCTGGTCGCGGTCATCGGCCCCTCGGGCTCCGGCAAGTCGACCCTGCTCAAGGCGCTGACCGGCTACCGGCCCGCCAACCAGGGCGATGTCCTCTATGACAACCGGAACCTCTACAAGCAGTTCGCCGAGCTGCGCCAGCGCATCGGCCTGGTCCCGCAGGACGACATCCTGCACAAGGAACTGACCGTCCAGAAGGCGCTGCGCTACGCCGCCAAGCTCCGCTTCCCCGGCGACACCGCGGAGTCCGAGCGCGAGGCCCGGATCGACGAGGTGCTGCGCGAGCTCAAGCTCGACATCCACAAGGACAAGCGGGTCACCTCCCTCTCCGGTGGTCAGCGCAAGCGGGTGTCGGTGGCCCTGGAGCTGCTCACCAAGCCGTCGCTGATCTTCCTGGACGAGCCGACCTCCGGACTCGACCCGGGCATGGACCGCGATGTCATGCAGTTGCTGCGCGGCCTCGCGGACGACGGCCGTACGGTCCTCGTCGTCACGCACTCGGTGGCCGAACTCGGGCTGTGCGACAAGCTCCTGGTGATGGCCCCCGGCGGTGGCGTGGCCTACTTCGGCCCGCCCGCCGAAGCGCTCAACTTCTTCCAGTACGACAGCTGGGCGGACGTCTTCTCGGCGTTCGAGAACTACCGCGACTACGACTGGATGGGGCGCTGGCGCGGCTCCCCGCACTACCAGATGTACGCGGCCGACATCGACGCCGTCGCCCCGCAGTCGGTCAACGTCCAGGTGCCGCCGGCCCGGATACAGAAGTCCCAGAGCTGGGGTTCGCAGCTGTGGACGCTGATGCGCCGCTATGTCTCGGTGCTCGCCTCCGACCGCGGCTTCCTGGGACTGATGCTGATCCTGCCGGCGGTGCTCGGTGTGGTCTCGATGCTGATCCCCAGCGACTTCGGCCTCGGCTACGGTCCGCCGGCCAAGCACCGCACCAACCGCGACGCGAGCACGATCATGCTGATCCTCGCGGTCGGTATGTGCTTCTCCGGCGCCGCCAACTCGGTCCGTGAGCTGATCAAGGAGCGGGTCATCTACGAGCGCGAACGGGCCACCGGCCTGTCGCGGTCGGCGTACCTGATGTCCAAGGTGATCGTGCTCGGGGTGGTGACGGCCATCCAGGGCGTGATCATCGCGGCGATCGGCTTCTCGACCCGGAACATGCCGGCCGAGGGCCTCGTGGTGGCCAAGGCCCCCGCGGTCGAGATGACGCTGGCGGTCATCGCGCTCGGCTTCACCTCGATGATGTTCGGCCTGATCATCTCCTCGCTGGTCAAGACCGCCGAGAAGACCATGCCGCTGCTGGTCATGTTCGCCATCGTCCAGGTCGTCTTCACCGGCGTGCTCTTCCAGCTGTTCGACACCCCGGGTGTCGCGCAGTTCGCCTGGCTGATGCCGTCGCGCTGGGCCATTGGCGCGATGGGCGCGACCGCCGACATGAACACGCTGCTGCCGTGGGAGCCGGGTAACCCGGACCCGCTGTGGAAGCACCAGACCGGTGTCTACGTGATGGACCTGATCATCCTGATCGCGCTGGGCATCGGCCTCGCCTTCGCCGTCGCGCGGCTGCTGCGCCGCCACGAGCCGGAGGTCATGCGCAAGTAGCGCCGCGCACCGCAGTCAACGCCCGAGGGGCGGCACCCGGAACCGGGTGCCGCCCCTCGGCGGTGTGTGTGCGTCCGTGGACCGCGTGAACCGTCGGCTCAGTAGGCCGAGTTGACGTTGTCCATCGAGCCGTAACGGTCGGCCGCGTAGTTGCAGGCGGCGGTGATGTTGGCGACCGGGTCGTACAGGTTCCAGGAGGTGCCCTCGACGTGGTACGTGTTGAAGGTCGGCTGGATCACCTGGAGCAGGCCCTTGGACGGGGTGCCGTTGATGGCGTTGATGTCCCAGTTGTTGATGGCCATCGGGTTACCGCTGGACTCCCGCATGATGTTGCGGTGGATGCCCTCGTAGGAACCGGGGATGCCCTTCTTGGCCATGATGTCCAGCGACTCGCGAATCCAGCCGTCCAGGTTGTCCGGGTAGACCTTGGCCTTGGGCGTGGCGGCCGGCTTCGGGGCGGCGGCGGGGATCGCGGTGCGCACCTCGGAGCGGCTCGCGGCGGCCTTCGCCGCACGCGCCTTCTCGGCCTTGGCCTTCGCCGCGGCGGCGGCCTTGGCCTTGGCGGCCTTCTCGGCGGCGGCCTTCTTGGCGGCTGCCTCGGCCTTGCCCTTGGCGGCGGAGTTGTCGGCCTGCTGGGTGATCGTGGCCTGCTGGGTCTTGGCGGCGGAATTGACCGCGCTGAAGGCGACCGGCTTCACGTTCTCGACAGCGGTGGCCTGGCTCGTGCCCTGATCGGCGTCGGCACCGGGTACGGCGGTGAATACGAGCGCGGCGGTACCGGCGGCGGCGACACCGGCAACGGCGAGCTTGTGCGTCCGGGTCAGGCGGTGGAGACCAGAAATGGCGTACTTAGGCATGGCGGGGACAGACCTTCCGGTGGGGGGACGCCGCGCGGGCCTTGAGCGGGGCGAACGCCGTATTCCGACCACGGCGCCGAGCGACGGGAGCCATTCTTAGCGGCCGGAAATTCCCCCGGCAAAGGTGTGACGTACGATCCGAGTTAGTGGAACCACAAGCGGAAATATTCCGTCGCGGATAGAAGCGCCCCAGCTCACGCCATATTTGTGATTCCACTACCCCGGCTCGTAAGTGACCTGCGTCCTATGCGCGGCGTCACAGTGGCAAGGGGTTTGTCTCGCCAGACGTAATTGCAAACGCACAGTCTGTATACGTCGGAACTCGACCGTGAATCCCGCGAGGGGCTTTCCGGTCAAATCGGACACTTCGCATTCCGGAGGCGGGTGGTGCGCCGGATTCTCCGCCGGATCGGCGTGCCTGCCCGCTCGCGGGCAGGCACGGTCCGCCCGCACCCCGGCGGCGGCGCGGGCGAAGCCGCCCCCGCCGCGCCAGGACCCGCCGCTCAGTCCGGCAGCACGAGATGCAGATCGCCGACTCGTGCCACAGGTAGCGCTGCGCCACCGCCGCCGCGTAGGCGTGCCGCAGCACCTCCCCGCCCGCCGTCACCGCCGATGCCACCGCCTCCAGCATCAGGAGATGGGACGCGGTGGGCTCGTGCAGCCCGGTGAGCAGGCCGTCCACCGCCCGCACCCCGCGCTCCGGCGTCACCACCAGATCCGTCCAGCCGGCCGCGGCCCGTACCCGCCCGTCCGCCCCGGCCGCCGACTCCAGGGCCCGTACGGCCGTGGTCCCCACCGCGACGATCCGCCCGGCCGGGGCGCCCGGCGCCGCCCGCCGCCGTGCCGCCGCGCGCCGGGCCCGTGCGGCGTTCACCAGCCACGCGGTCACCGGCGGCACCACGAACCGCTCCGGATACGGCGGCTCGAACGCCTCCGCCGACGCCACCCCGGTGTGCAGCGAGACCGGCGCGAACTGCACGCCCCTGCTCACCAGCCGCGCCACCAGCTCAGCGGTGAACGGCCGCGCGGCGCTCGGCATCTCCGCGCTGCCGCCGCCGGCCGCGTCCCCGGCGAACACCGTCTGGTACGCGGCCAGCGGCCGGCCACCTCCCGGCCCGCCGGATGCCACCGGTCCGCCCGGGTCGAGAAGTGCACCACCACCGGTTCGCCCCGTCCCCGGCCGTCCCCGACCCGGCCGTCCAGCGCCGCCGGCAGCGTCCGTGAGGTGTTCACCACCAGGACGTCCCCGGCCGCCAGCAGCTCCGGCAGCTCCCCGAAGGCGTGCTGCGCGGGCTCGGCCGCGCCCCGGCTCACCAGCAGCCGTACGGCGTCCCGTCCCAGGCCGGGGCCCCGCTGCTCGGCCGGGACCCGGGCGGACAGCTCGTCCGGGACCGCCAGCAGGTCCGCGCTCATCGGGGGCTCACTCCGCCGGGTACCTCCGCCGCGGTTGCCGCCGTGTACCGGCCGCTGGGGGCGGCGGAGGTACCCGCAGCAGGGCCGGCACCACCGTCCCGGGCAGCGGACGCCCCGACGGGTCGTCGTCCGGGACGGCGGCCGCGTACAGGTCGGTCCGCATGTCGCCCGGGTCCACCCACCACACCCGCAGCCCCGGTTCCTCCACCGCGAGCACCGCCGACTGCTGGTCCAGTGCGGCCTTCGCCGCCCCGTAGCCGCCCCAGGTCGGATAGGCCTCCACGGCCGCGTCCGAGCTGAGGGCGAGAATCGCCCCACCTGTCCCTATATAAGGGGGCAAATCGGACAATCCGGCATTTCGGGCATTCTCGGTATAGGGGTGTGAATCGTATGCCTCGCCATTCTCCCCGCCGCCCCCGGAAAGGCCGTTCTCCCTACGGAAAGCGGCTTCCTCGTACGACGGCACATAGGAGGACTGCCGCAAAAGCGGCAAAGCCTCCTGAACGAGTCCCAGGGGCGCCACCACATTCACCTCCAGCGCCGTCCGCAGCCCCTCCAGCGGATGGTCCGCCAGCCGCACCAGCGGCTCCGCCCCCAGCGCACTCGCGTTGTTCGCCAGCAGATCCAGCCCGCCCAGCTCCCGGGCCGCCGCCACCAGCGCCGCCCGGTGCCCGCCGTCCGTCACATCCCCGGGCAGCGCCACCACCCGGGCCGCCCGGCCGCCCGCAGCTCCCGTGCCGCCTCCTCCAGCGGCCCCGCCGACCTGGCGTCCACCACCAGATCCCAGCCACGCCCGGCCAGCGCCACGGCGAGCGCCCGGCCCAGCCCCTTCGATGCCCCAGTGATGACCGCCACCGGCATGATCGCGTCCCCTTCCGCCCCGGACCGGGAGCCCGGCCCTCGCCCTCACCGCAGGAATGCCGCGAGCCCCCGGACGTCGGCCGCCGGACCGGCTGTGGCCAGGGCGTTCGGCCTAGGCCGCGGGGCGTAGACGGCGGCCGCCGCCGGACCGATACGCGCTGGTCGCCCCGCCGGTACGGTGAGCCCATGACCAACGGACCGGGAGCCGGCATCCCCGCGGTGAGCACCGCGATCCTGGCGATGAGCAGGCATCTGGAGGTGCGCGACGTCCTCAAGACGATCGTGGCCTCGGCCCGCGAACTGCTGGACGCCGAGTACGCGGCGCTGGGCGTGCCCGACGACCACGGCGGCTTCGCCCAGTTCGTGGTGGACGGCGTCAGCGCCGAGCAGTGGAAGGCCATCGGCCCGCTGCCCCGCCAGCACGGCATCCTCGCCGCGATGCTGCACAACGCCACCCCCGAGCGGCTCGCCGACGTCCGCGAGGACCCGCGCTTCGGCGGCTGGCCGGCCGCCCACCCGGACATGTCCGACTTCCTCGGCCTGCCGGTCGCCGACGGCGACGAGATCCTCGGCGCCCTCTTCCTCGCCAACAAGCGCTGCCCCAAGCCGGCCGGCGGCTGCGGCTTCACCGAGGAGGACGAGCGGCTGCTGGGGATACTCGCCCAGCACGCCGCCATCGCCCTCACCAACGCCCGCCTCTACGAACGCAGCCGTGAGCTGACCATCGCCGGGGAGCGCGCCCGGCTGGCCCACGAACTGCATGACGCGGTCGCCCAGAAGCTGTTCTCCCTCCGCCTCACCGCCCAGGCCGCCACCGCCCTGGTCGACCGTGACCCGGCCCGCGCCAAGGACGAGCTGCACCAGGTCGCTGCGCTGGCCGCGGAGGCCGCCGACGAACTGCGGGCCGCCGTCATCGAACTGCGGCCCGCGGCCCTGGACGAGGACGGCCTGGTCGCCACCCTGCGCTCCCAGGTCCAGGTCCTGGACCGGGCCCACTCCGCACGGGTCACCTTCGCGGCGCAGGGCGTCCGGGCGCTGCCCGCCGCCCAGGAGGAGGCCGCCCTCCGCGTCGCCCAGGAGGCGCTGCACAACGCCCTGCGGCACTCGGGCGCCAAGAGCGTCGAGGTGTCCCTGTCCCGCGACGGCCAGGGCGCGCTGCTGCGGATCGCCGACGACGGCTGTGGTTTCGACCCCCACGCGGTCCGCCGGGCCGGCCGGCATCTCGGCCTGGTCTCGATGCACGACCGCGCCGGCGGGGTCGGCGGAAGGCTCACCGTGGAGTCGGAGCCCGGCAAGGGCACCGCTGTCGAGATGGAGGTGCCCGGTGGCTGACATGGACAGGGACGGCGCGAGGGCCGTCCCCGGGGACGGCGGCAGGCAACGCCCGGTCCGCCGGACGACGGGCGGGAGCCGGGTCATCCGCGTCCTGCTCGTCGACGATCACCAGGTGGTGCGCCGCGGCCTGCGGACGTTCCTGGAGGTCCAGGAGGACATCGAGGTGGTCGGCGAGGCCTCCGATGGGACCGAGGGCATCGCCGCCGCCGAGGAACTGCACCCGGACGTGGTCCTGATGGACGTCAAGATGCCCGGCATGGACGGCATCGAGGCGCTCCGCACACTGCGCGAGCGGGACAACCCCGCCCGGGTGCTGATCGTGACCAGCTTCACCGAACAGCGCACCGTCGTCCCGGCGTTGCGCGCGGGCGCGGCCGGCTATGTCTACAAGGACATCGACCCGGAGGCACTGGCCGGCGCCATCCGCTCCGTCCACGCCGGCCATGTGCTGCTCCAGCCGGAGGTGGCCGGCGCGCTGCTCGCCCAGGAGGAGAACAACGGCGGCCAGGGCCGCGGCACCTCCCTCACGGACCGCGAGCGCGAGGTCCTCGGCCTGATCGCCGACGGCCGCTCCAACCGCGAGATCGCCCGCGCGCTGGTGCTGTCGGAGAAGACCGTCAAGACCCATGTCTCCAACATCCTCATGAAGCTCGACCTCGCCGACCGCACCCAGGCCGCCCTCTGGGCCGTACGGCACGGCATCGGGGCCTGACCGCTGTACGGGGGCGCCGCCACGGCGCCCCTGTACAGCCACGGCGCCCCTGTACAGCCACGGCGCCCCTGTACAGCCACGGCGCCCCTGTACAACCGCGGTGCGCTTGTACAACGAGAGCAACCGGAACGTCGTCTTCAGATCCGAGATTCATACTGTCGTGTAGCCGTAGCCCGTTTGGCGTATCCGTTCCCGGGCCGGGCCGTTGTCCAGTGCAGTCGTGGCGGCTGGCCACGGCAACGGCAACGAGGAGCTAGAGAAGTGAAGAACATCAAGCGCGCAATGGCCGTCACCGTGGCGGCGAGCGGTCTCGCCCTGGCGGGCGCCGGCATCGCCTCGGCGCACACCCCGCAGGCGCAGGGCGCCTCGGTGAACTCCCCGGGCATCGTCTCCGGCAACAACGTCCAGGTCCCGGTGCACGTCCCGGTGAACGCCTGCGGCATCACCGCCACCGTCATCGGTGCGCTCAACCCCACCTTCGGCACCCCCTGCCTCAACGCCTGATCCACGGCCTGCCCGCAGGGTCCGTCCGGCCCGCGCGACGCCATGGTCCGCGCGGGTCGCTCCGGACCGGCCCGTCGGCCTCCGGGCGCGTGGCCGGTCCCTCCCTCCGCCACCGTCACTCCGGCTTCTGTGCCGCCACGTGAGGAACACGCCCCCATGAACACCGCCAAGAAGGCCGCACTCGTCCTCGCCGCCACCGGTTTCGCCCTCGGTGCGGCCGCCGGTTCGGCCTTCGCCACCAGTGGCGCGCAGGCCGACGGCACGGCCACGCAGTCTCCCGGCATCGGCTCGGGCAACCTGGCGCAGGTGCCCGTGCACGTCCCCGTGAACGCCACCGGCAACAGCGTCAACGTCATCGGCGCGCTCAACCCCGCCTTCGGCAACGCCAGCTCGAACCACTGAGGTTGTCCGATCCGGGACGCACCACTCCGTCTGCCCAGGGCGGTGCGTCCCCGTTCGGCAAGGGCCCCGTCGACCACACAATGGTCCGGCGGGGCCCGTCCCGTTCAGCCCCGGTGCCGCTCCCGCTCCTCCACCGCGGAGTTGTAGGCCGCCACCTGTGCCCGCCGGGCCGTCCGCTCCACCGGCCGCAGCGCCTCGGTACGGGCCGCGATCTCCGACGCGCTCACCGCCGCCCCGTGCTCCCGGCCGTCCCCGCCGGCCTGCTGCGCGATGGTGAGGAGCGCCCCGACGCGCTGCGCCAGCTCCAGCACCCGCACCGCACGGGGCGGATAGCCCGGGGCCAGCACCTGCCGCCCGGCCTCCGCCCGCGCCCGGTACGCCGCCAGCGCCGCCTGCGCCACCGGACCGGCACCCGCCACATCCAGCCGCGAGAGCAGCGCGGTCGCCTCCTGGAGCGCCTCCGCCAGCTCCCGCTCGGCCTCGCCGAGCGACGGCACATCGGCCGGCGGCGCCTCCCGCACCGGCAGACAGCGCCAGACCACCTCCACATGCACATCGGGCCCGGCGCCACCCTCCGGCCCGGCCTCGTAGGTCTCGGGCACCAGCCCGAGCCCGGCCCCCGAGGCGAGCACCGCCTCCTCGGCCTCCAGAGCCCGTGCGTTGAATTCCGGCGGTCCGCACAGCCCCAGCGGATGGCCGGACACCGGCAGCGCCACCCGCAGGCCGACCGCCCCCAGGGCCCGCAGCCGCCCCAGCGCGAGCGTCAGCCCGACCGGCGCCGCCTCCCCGGGCAGGCCCTCCACGCGGTGCACCGCATCGTCGTCCGCGATCCGGAGCGCGGCTTCATCAGGTGAGACAAGTCCGGCCAATAGGGCATTTCCCCATGCCGCCAGACGTCCTGAACGAGGTTCATCGAGCATGGTCCCCAGCCTAGGGAAGAGCACCGACAACGAGTGGCGTAGGTTTGCAGGGGGGCTGCGCCTACAGGTGTACGCGACGACCGAGAAGCAATGGGAGACAACGCGCTCATGAGCGATGTGCTGGAGCTGGTGGACGTATCCGTGGTCCGCGAAGGACGGGCTCTGGTGGACCAGGTCTCCTGGTCGGTGAAGGAGGGGGAGCGCTGGGTCATCCTCGGCCCGAACGGCGCCGGCAAGACCACCCTCCTCAACCTCGCCTCCAGCTACCTCTTCCCGAGCTCCGGCTCCGCCTCGATCCTCGGCGAGCAGCTCGGCAAGGTCGACGTCTTCGACCTGCGCCCGCGCATCGGCGTCGCCGGCATCGCCCTCGCCGACAAGCTCCCGCGCAGCCAGACCGTGCTGCAGACCGTTCTCACCGCCGCCTACGGCATGACGGCCAGCTGGCAGGAGAACTACGACGACATCGACGAGCAGCGCGCCCGCGCGTTCCTCGACCGCCTCGGCATGAACGCCTACCTCGACCGGAAGTTCGGCACCCTCTCCGAGGGCGAGCGCAAGCGCACCCTGATCGCCCGCGCGATGATGACCGACCCCGAGCTGCTCCTGCTGGACGAGCCGGCCGCCGGCCTCGACCTGGGCGGCCGCGAGGACCTGGTGCGCCGCCTCGGCCGCCTCGCCCGCGACCCGTACGCCCCCTCCATGATCATGGTCACCCACCATGTCGAGGAGATCGCCCCGGGCTTCACCCACGTCCTGATGATCCGTCAGGGCAAGGTGCTGGCCGCCGGCCCGCTCGACCTCGAACTGACCTCCAGCAACCTCTCGCACTGCTTCGGCCTCCCGCTGGTCGTCGAGCGCAACGGCAACGACCGCTGGACCGCGCAGGGCCTCCCGCTGACCTGAGGGTCCGTCACCCGGCCACCCCTCAGGGCGCCGTGCCACGCGCACGCGAGCCCTCCCTGACCGATCGCGCCCTGTCCCGGGCCGCCGCACCGATCTACCATGAAGCCGTGGATTCATGGGTGTGGTGGCTGATCGCCGCCGTAGGACTGGGCATTCCGCTGGTCGTGACCGCGATGCCCGAATTCGGGATGCTCGCGGTCGGCGCCGTCGCCGGAGCCGTCACCGCGGGCATCGGTGGCGGCACCGTTGCGCAATTCCTCGTGTTCGCCGCCGTGTCGGTCGCGCTGATCGCGGTCGTGCGCCCCCTCGCCAACCGCCGTCGCGGCCAGAGCCCCCATCTCGCGTCCGGAGTCGACGCGCTGAAGGGCCGCAGCGCCACGGTCCTGGAACGCGTCGACGGCGGAGGCGGCGGCCGCATCAAACTCGCCGGAGAGGTCTGGTCCGCCCGCGCCCTCGACGGCAACCAGGTCTACGAACCCGGCCAGCAGGTCGACGTCGTCGAGATCGAAGGCGCCACCGCTCTCGTGATCTGACCCGAACACGCTGCGCGACGAGCCACGACTCTGAAAGACTGATCAACGGCAAGCCGGTCGCCGGCCGGCACGGACCAGCAACGAAGGGCACGGGAGCCGCTGTGGAACCGATCATCATCGTCCTGATCATCCTGGTGGTGCTCGTGTTCATCGCACTCATCAAAACGATCCAGGTCATCCCACAGGCCAGCGCCGCCATCGTGGAACGCTTCGGGCGCTACACCCGCACCCTCAACGCCGGCCTGAACATCGTCGTCCCGTTCATCGACTCCATCCGCAACCGCATCGACCTCCGCGAGCAGGTCGTGCCGTTCCCGCCGCAGCCGGTGATCACCCAGGACAACCTGGTCGTGAACATCGACACCGTCATCTACTACCAGGTGACCGACGCGCGCGCCGCGACCTACGAGGTCGCCAGCTACATCCAGGCCATCGAGCAGCTCACCGTCACCACGCTGCGGAACATCATCGGCGGCATGGACCTCGAACGCACCCTGACCTCCCGCGAGGAGATCAACGCGGCGCTGCGCGGCGTCCTCGACGAGGCCACCGGCAAGTGGGGCATCCGCGTCAACCGCGTCGAGCTGAAGGCCATCGAGCCGCCGACCTCCATCCAGGACTCGATGGAGAAGCAGATGCGCGCCGACCGCGACAAGCGCGCCGCCATCCTCCAGGCCGAAGGTGTCCGGCAGTCCCAGATCCTCACCGCCGAGGGTGAGAAGCAGTCCTCGATCCTGCGTGCCGAGGGTGAGGCCAAGGCCGCGGCCCTGCGCGCCGAGGGCGAGGCCCAGGCGATCCGGGTGGTCTTCGAGTCCATCCACGCCGGAGACCCGGACCAGAAGCTGCTCTCCTACCAGTACCTCCAGATGCTCCCGAAGATCGCCGAAGGCGACGCCAACAAGCTCTGGATCGTGCCGAGCGAGATCGGCGACGCCCTCAAGGGCCTCGGCGGCGCCATCGGCAACTTCAACCCCGCGGGCGGCGGCTCCATCCCCAAGCCCAGCTCGCCGAACCGCGAAGCTCCGCCCATCGACTGACCCGTCCGCCCTCGTGCATGATCAGCGGTGGCCCCCCGACCTTCATGGCGGGGAGGCAACCCTGACCATGTGAGGAGAAGGACGTGTCCATCGGGGAAGCAGTCGCAGTCCTCGCCGCCGGAATCGGTGCCGGCACGATCAACACCGTCGTCGGTTCCGGCACCCTGATCACCTTCCCGGTGCTGCTCGCCTTCGGCCTGCCACCGGTCACCGCCAACGTGTCCAACACCCTTGGCCTGGTGCCCGGTTCGATCAGCGGCGCCATCGGCTACCGCCGCGAACTCGCCGGCCAGCGCCGCCGGATTCTGCGCTTCTCCGCCTTCGCGCTGATCGGCGGCCTCGGCGGCGCGATCCTGCTGCTGGCGCTGCCCTCCAAGGCCTTCGACACCATCGTCCCGGTGCTGATCGCCGTCGCGCTCGTCCTCGTCGTCGCACAGCCCAGGCTCGCCGCGAGGGTCCGCGCCCGGCGCGAGCGCAACGGCACCACCGCCCACTCCGACGGCGGCCCCGCGCTGCTCCTCGGCCTGATGCTGGCCAGCGTCTACGGCGGCTACTTCGGCGCCGCGCAGGGCGTCATCTACGTCTCCCTGATGGGCGTGCTGCTCCACGAGGACCTGCAGCGGATCAACGCCCTCAAGAACGTCCTCGCGGCCGTCGTCAACGGCGTGGCCGCGGTCTTCTTCCTCTTCGTCGCCGACTTCGACTGGACCGCCGTCGCCCTGATCGCCCTCGGCTCCACCCTCGGCGGACAGCTCGGCGCGAAGGTCGGCCGACGGCTGCCGCCCACCGCGCTGCGCGGTGTCATCGTCCTCGTCGGCCTGCTGGCCATCGTCCAACTCCTCCTGAAATAGGGGAAGTTGGACGACGGCCTCGGAGCGTGGGCGCTACGCCGGCACCGCCAGCCACTCCGGCAGCGCGTCCCGCACCGACACCCCCAGCGTCGACAGCAGCGCGTCCGCCGGCGTCGGCTCGAACGGCCGCCGCAGCAGCGCCATCCCCGCCTGCTCGGGCGTACGGTCCGCCTTGCGGTGGTTGTCCTCCGCACACGAGGCGACGGTGTTCAGCCAGGTGTCCCCACCGCCGTGCGACCGCGGCACGACATGGTCCACGGTCGTCGCCCGCCGCCCGCAGTACGCGCAGCGGTGCTGGTCACGCACCAGCACCCCCCGCCGCGACCACGGCGCCCGTTGTCGGAACGGCACCCGGACATATCTGCTCAGTCTGATCACCTGCGGCACTGGCAGATCCACCGAGGCGGCACGGATGCGCAGCCCCGGGTGAGCGTGTTCGACGACGGCCTTGTCCTGCATCACCAGCACCACCGCCCGCCGCAGCGACACCGTCGACAACGGCTCGAAGCTCGCATTGAGCACCAGCGTCTCGCGCATCCCGCCCACCTCCCGGACCCGCTCCGCCCCCGCGGCGAAGTTGCTCCACTGTGCAGCGGCAGGTATTCCCCGAACAACGCAATTTCCGCATGCCACAAGGGAAATGGGGGACGATCGGCAGATGAAGAAGAGGTGCTCGCGCAGCGGCTCACACGGCGCGGACATGCGTGCGCTCCGGGTCTCGCCCCCGTGATACACACGAGACCCGGAGCGAACGGCGGCCGGCGAGGACACCCGCTTGGACGCGGGCTCCGGCGAGCGACGGACGACACACCTGCGCCCCGCCGCTCCCGCCACTGCGGTACCAGCTGCCCGACGCCCTGATGAAGGGCGGCGGCACGGACACCACTGTGCGTGGGGGAGCGCCGGGGCGCAACGGAATTACGGCGCTCAGCCCGCCGCGGGAATCTCGTACTCGGCGATCAGCTGAGCCCGACCGAGGGTGTGGAACCGCAGATTGAAGCCCACCACCGCCGGCGAGGCATCGGCGTCCGGACCGAGCTTCTCCTGGTCCACCGCGTACACCGTGAACACATAGCGGTGCGGACCGTCCCCGGGCGGCGGCGCCGCGCCCCCGAAGTCCCGCGTCCCGTAGTCGTTACGGACATGCACGGCGCCCTCGGGCAGCCCCTTCATCTCCCCGGACCCGGCACCGGCCGGCAGCTCCGTCACCGACGCCGGGATGTCGAACAGCGTCCAGTGCCAGAATCCGCTGCCCGTCGGGGCATCCGGGTCGTAGCAGGTGACGGCGTAGCTCTGCGTCCCCGCCGGCGCCCCCTCCCACCGCAGCTGCGGCGAACGGTTCCCCTCGGCGAAGACCTGCCCCGGCCGCAGCGTCCCGCCCGGCTCCACCTCCTCGCTCAGCACCGTGAACTCCGGCACCGGCGGATGGAAATCGTGCGGGAGCGGCCGCCGCTTCAGCTCGGACACTGCAACACCTCCTGGTCGCTTGCTGACACCTGTCCGGCCAGGTTAGAGCCAGTTCCGCTTACCGCCGACCTCGGCCAGCCACTGGTTGAGGTATCCCGCCCAGTCGGTCCCCTGGTAGTCGTTCAGCCCGACCGTGAACGACCGGAAGGTGTCCGAGCCCTCGCTGAACAGCCCCGGCTTCTTGTCCATCTCCAGGACGACGTCCATCTCCCGGTCGTCCGCCACGAACGACAGCTCGACCTGGTTGAGCCCGCGGTACTGCTGCGGCGCGTGGAACTCGATCTCCTGGTAGAACGGCAGCTGCTGCCGCGTCCCCCGGATGTGACCCTGCTCCAGGTCAGCGGCCTTGAAGCGGAACCCGAGCCGCCCGAACGCGTCCAGGATCGCCTGCTGCGCCGGCAGCGGGTGCACGTTCACCGGGTCCAGGTCACTGGAGTCCACCGCACGGGCGATCGCCAGCTCCGTCGTCACCCCGACGCTCATCCCGTGCAGATGCGTCCCCAGGAACGTGGTGATCGGCGTCTCCCACGGAATCTCCAGGCCGAACGGCACGGTGTGCGCCGCCCCCTCCTGCACCGTGAACTCCCCGCCCAGCTGGACCTTGGTGAACTCGACGTTCCGCTTGTACTCCTCCTCGCCGCTCTCGACCTCGACGCGCGCCTGGAGCCCGACCGACAGCCCCTGGATCTCCTGAGCCACCGACCCGCCCTGAATCCGCACCTCGCCCTGCACGACCCCGCCCGGGACGACGTTCTCCTCGAAGAGCACCGTCTCCACCGACGCGCCTCCGGCCCCCAGGCTCGCCAGCAGCTTCTTGAATCCCATGGTCGTCCTCCCCAGGCGGCATGCCTGTGTTCTGTGTAGCGCGCCGAGATCTCGGCTTGATTCCTACGAACGCGAAACCGCGCAAGCCGGTTCCACGGCCACACCTTCCCAACCCCGGCGCTTCCATGGCCAGCCGCCTGCCCGAACGGCTGCACTACGCTCGGTCCGCATGACCGACGTACCGGAACGAATGCCGCTCACCCGCGACTTCTTCGACCGCCCGGTCGTGGAGGTGGCCCCCGATCTCCTGGGCCGCACCCTCCTCCGCAACACCCCCGACGGCCCGATCACCCTCCGGCTCACCGAGGTCGAGGCGTACGACGGCGAGACCGACCCCGGCTCCCACGCCTACCGCGGCCGCACCGCGCGCAACGCCGCCATGTTCGGCCCGCCCGGCCATGCGTACGTCTACTTCATCTACGGGATGTGGTTCAGCCTCAACGTGGTCTGCGGCCCCGAGAACAAGGCGAGCGGTGTCCTGCTGCGCGCCGGCGAGATCCTCACCGGCATCCCCTTGGCCGCCGGCCGCCGCCCCAAGGCCCGCAACAGCAACGAGCTGGCCAAGGGCCCGGCCCGCCTGGCCACCGCCCTCGACATCGACCGCACCCTCGACTCCACCGACCTGTGCACCGGCGGCACCGCCCCCCTCTCCCTGCTGCCCGGCCAACCGCCGCCCCCGGAGCGGGTACGCAACGGCCCGCGCACCGGCGTCGGCGGAGACGGCGCCGACCACCCCTGGCGCTACTGGATCGCCGACGACCCCACCGTCAGCCCCTACCGCCGCCACGTGCCCCGGCGCCGCACCACCAGCGCTCCTTGACTCTGCCCCGCGAACCGCCTAACGTAGCCCGAGCCGCTGGAGACGGGCAGCGCTATTTGCGCAGACCGCCAGGCGGCACAACCAACTACTCTCAACGATTCCCTCACGGGTCTTCTTTCGCGTTGCCGAAATTCGACCCCGCCGACTCGATTATGAGTCGCCAGGGAAAGCCGCTAAAGTAGTAACCACGCCGAAAGGGCAGCAGTAAATAACTGCTCCGAGGCGGAACTCCGACGGAAATCGGAACCGGAATCGAAGCGAAACCGGATCTGTTAAAGTCGGAAAGGTCGAAAAGCGAAAGCGAAGCGGCCGACCCCGCTCCGACAGGGGCCAGAGACGGAAACGGATCTGGTAGAGTCGGAAACGCGAAGAAGCCGAAAGGCGGAAACGCACCGGCGAAAATCGGGCCCGCAAGGATCTGATAGAGTCGGAAACGCAAGACCGAAGGGAAGCGCCCGGAGAGCCCGGTACTGAGAAATCAGAACCGATAAGGCACAAAGGAAGCGTCCGTTCCTTGAGAACTCAACAGCGTGCC
>NZ_JBSFJF010000113.1:0-18129 GCF_053597915.1 Streptomyces sp. NPDC001219
CCTCGTAGTGGGTCTACGTGGACGATCCCGACAACGCAGCGAGCGTGCGTGCCAGACGCCGCGAGCCAGGCGGGACTTTGCGGACACGCCCTAGTCCGCGTACCGCTCCCGCAGCACCGTCTTGAGCACCTTGTTCAGCGGCCCGCCGCGCGGCAGCTCGTGGACGGTCTCCAGCTGCTCCGGCAGCTTCTGGGTCATCAGCCCCGCCGCCCGCAGATGCGCGGTCAGCCCGGCCAGGGTCGGCGGCGGCGCGGACGGATCGGCGGGCGTGACCACCGCGCACACCCGCTCGCCGCGCTCCCGGTCCGGCAGTCCGATCACCGCGGCCTCCGCCACCGCCGGATGGGTGTGCAGCAGCTCCTCGATCTCCTGCGCGGAGATGTTCTCGCCCTTGCGGATGATGATGTCCTTCAGCCGCCCGGTCAGCACCAGATGCCCGTCCGGGCGCAGTCTCCCCAGGTCACCGGTGCGGAAGAAGCCGTCGGCGGTGAACGCCTCCGCGGTCAGCGCCGGGTCCGTGTACCCGCGGAAGAGCATCGTCCCCTTGAGCGTGACCTCGCCGGTCTCCCCGGTGCCGGCCTCCGACCCGTCCGGCCGCACGATCCGCACCCGCGCTCCCACGACCGGCCTGCCGACGGTCCGCGACAGCTGCTCGTCGCTGTCGTACGGCGTCCCCATCGCGATCATCGGGCACTCGGTCATCCCGTACCCGTGCACGACCGCGCACCCCAGCTCCCGGCCGGCCGCCGCATACAGCTCCGGCGGCAGTGGCGCCCCGCCGCCGGAGAGCAGCCGCAGTGACGGCATCAGCCGCCCCGCGTGCGGCAGTTGGCGCCGGTAGCGGCGCGACTCGTCCAGGAACGCCTGGTAGAACGCGGTGCTGCCGCCGGCCATGGTGACCCCGTGCCGCCGGTAGACCGCGGCCGCGCGCCCCGGTTCGAAGCTGTCCAGGATGACCGCGGGAAATCCGCTGACCAGCATGGCGATGACGTAGTCCGGGCCGGCGATGTGCGCGTACGGAAAGGCGATCGAGCCGATGTCGTCCGCGGACATGCCGAGCGCGGTGGCCAGCCCGACGCCGCCGGCGATGAGGCCGGCATCGGTGTGCCGCACCCCCTTGGGGGCGGAGGTGGTGCCGGAGGTGTAGTAGATCCAGGTGGTGGCCTCGCCGCCGGGCGCCACCTCGGGCAGCCCGGCCGGGTCCCCCGTCGGCAGCCCGTCGCCGACCGGCAGCACCCGCACCCCGTCCCCGGCGAGCTTCCGCACCATCGCGGTGTGGTCGAACCCCCGCCACACGCCCGGTACCAGCACGAACTCCGCCGCCGACTCCGCCAGGATGAAGCCGGTCTCACGCTCCCGGTGCAGCGGAATGACCGGTGTCTGCACGGCTCCCAGCCGGGCCAGCGCCAGCGAAGCGACCACCGTTTCGACCCGCGTCGGCAACTGCCACGCCACCCGCGTCCCGGCCCCGATCCCCAGCTCCCGGAACCCGGCCGCCACCTGCAGGGCCTCGTCCCGCACCCCGTCGAAGGTGACGGTCCGCCCGTCCCCGTCGAGGAACATCGGCCTCCCACCCGAGGCCCGCGCACGGTACTCGACCAGTTCCCAGAGCGTCTGTATACGGGCGGGGTCGAACATGGCGCCTCCTCGCTCTGGGCGGGCGGAACGCGGTCCGGGCCCGGCCACGTCACCCGGGCGGATGGGGGTGACTTTAGCAGCGGATCTGACGGAGCGTCAGAGAATGACGTCGTTCGACTGCGGGGGCGTGGGGCGGTGCCGGTCGAGGAGGCCGAGGCTCGCTCCCGATGCGGGCCGGACGACGTCCGCCACGACCGGGAGCACGGCGCCGGTCACGGCGGCGGCGACGGCAAGCGATATCAGGGTCTTCTTCAGTCGGTTCATTCGGACTCCGGTTTCTGGAAGGTGTCGTGGAGGGGGCAGAAGGGAAAACGCCGCAGGGGCCGGTCCCGATGGCTCCCCTCCGTGCCATCGAAACCAGCCCCTGTGATCCCCCGAGATTGGACCGCTCAGAACTACTGGGGGTCCACGATCGGCCTGTGCTTGTCCTGCGTGGACAGGACACCGGGTGCGGGATTCTGCGTCGGCTCCTGCGCGGTGCCCTCTCCGATGATCGGACGGTGCTTGTCCATCGGCTTGATGATCGGCTTCTGGGTCGGCTTGACGTTGCCTTCTTCTGTGCTCACGGTGACCAACTCCTGTGTATGGGCGCTGTACAGTACGCCTCGCCGGCGACTCCCCCGTGGGCCGCCGGAGAGGTGTACCAGGGCCGAACACCTTACGGTGGGGCCGGGTCACCGAGCCGCCTGCCCCCCGAGGCGGCGGATCGGTAAGTAAGAGAGTGGCCCTCCGCGATGAACGATCGATAAACGTCCGCGATGATGCCGCTGAGCTGCTGTTATGCGGCGGCCATGGGAGTCAGCAGAGTGCGCACCGTGGCGGCCTCGGGCGACCCGAGCCGGTCATGGATGGACAGCGCCTCCTGCCAGCACACCCGCGCCCGGCTGGTGTGCCCGATGGCATGGAGGGCCCGGCCGAGCGTGGTCAGGGCGTTGGCTCGCCACCATTCGCCACCGATACCGCGCAGAGTCGTCAGCGCCTGTTCGGCGTGGTTGGCCGCATCCGAGGGCCGGTTCCCTGCCAGTTCGACCTCGGCGAGCCGGAAGTAGGTCATGCCTTCCCAGAACCGCTGCCGGCTCTGCCGGAATATCGCCAGGGCGTTCGTCAGATGAACTGTGGCGTCGTCCAGACGGTCGGCCAGCGTGAAGGCCAGGGCCAGCGCGTACATGCCGTTGGCCAGGCGCCGTTCGGCCCCGAGCCGACGGTAGATGGCGATGCCCTGTTCGGCGAGCGCGATGGCGCTCTCCGTACGCCCGGTATCCAGGTGAACCCGGGAGAGGTTGCAGAGTGCGCTCGCCTCTGACTGCTCGTTGTTGTCCTCGCGGAAGGCGGCGAGCGCTTGGTTGAGGTAGGCCTCCGCGTCCCCGTGCCGCTTCTGCTCTCCGGCGATGATGGCCCGGTCATTGGGCGCGTTGGAGGAGGAGAAGGGGTCACCCACGGCCAACCCGAGGAGCATGGCCAACTTGGCGTGCTCATCCGCCTCGTCGAGCCGTCCCGCAAGGGTGTGGACGTTGGTGAGCGAAGTGTGCAGGCGGGCTTGGGCGTGCTCGTCCTCGGCCGCCAGTGCGGCTTCCAGCAGCCGCACATTGGCCTGCTCGTACTGTCGGGCGTCGGCGCCGGACTCGGCGAGATCCAGGGTCAGCAGTAGCAGGTCGACGGAGCGGCGCAGAAGGGCTGGGCCCGTTGCCTGCTGAGCGCAGGCGAGCACGCAGCTGGCCTCGTTGAACAGCCAGGCCAGCGCGGCCTGCCGGTCCGTCAGATCCAGCCCCGGATACGTGGGAGTCTCCATATGGTCGACGAGCCGGTCGCCGGGCCGCTCCAGGGCGTACATCCTGGCGGCTGTCGCCAGATAGAAGTCCAGCAGCCGTGACAGGGCCGCGTCCCGCTCGGAGGGCGGCAGTTCGTCCCGTTCCGCGCAGGCGCGGGCGTAGAGCCGGACCAGATCGTGGAAGCGATAGCGGCCGGGGGCCGCGGATTCCATCAGGCTGGCGTCGACCAGGGATTCGACCAGGTCCTCCGCGGCATCGATGTCGAGATCGAGTATGGCCGCCGCGGCCGCCAGCGAGATGTCTGGGCCGTCGGCGAGGCCCAGCAGCCGGAAGGCGCGGGCCTGGTGGGGCTCGAGCTGGCCGTAGCCCAGCTCGAAGGTGGCCTTGACGGCGAGGTCGCCCGCGCGGAGTTCGTCCAGGCGGCGGCGTTCGTCGGCGAGCTTGCTGGCCAGGGTCGAGACCGTCCACGTACGGCGGGCGGCCAGCCGGGAGGCGGCGATCCGGATGGCCAGCGGCAGGAAGCCGCAGGCGCCGACGACGGCCATGGCGGCCTGGCGTTCGGAGGTGACGCGCTCCTCGCCGACGATGCGGGTGAAGAGGGCCAGTGCCTCCTCGGGACTCATCACGTCCAGGTCGATCAGATGCGCTCCGGCTAGATCGATCATACGAGCCCGGCTGGTGATCAGCGCCGCGCAGCCCTCCGACCCGGGGAGCAGCGGACGGATCTGCGCGGCGTCCCGCGCGTTGTCGAGCAGCGCCAGTACCCGGCGTCCGGCAAGGGTGGAGCGGTACAGCGCGGCGCGCTCCTCAAGGCCGTCCGGGATGGCGGAGTCAGCGGTACCCAGTGCCCTTAGAAACGCCCCCAGTACCGCCTCCGGTTCGGAAGGGTTGTGGCCCGCACCCTGTAGATCGACGTACAGCTGGCCGTCCGGGAAACGGTCCCGGGCGGTGTGCGCGACATGGACGGCCAGGGTGGTCTTGCCGACGCCGCCGATGCCGGTGAGGGCGGAGACGGCCATGACGCTGCCCTCGGCGGTGGCGAGCTGGTCGCCGAGTTCGGAGACGAAGGCGGCGCGGCCGGTGAAGTCGGCGACGGTGGCCGGGAGTTGCTGCGGGCGCACGATGGCGGGGCCGGCGGGGTCCGCGTCGAAGGTGACGAGGACGGGTGCGTCCAGCTCCGGGTCCGCGCGGAGAATCCGCTGCTGGAGTTCGGCGAGCGAGGCGCGGGGTTCGACGCCCAGCTCCTCGTCGAGCAGCTGGCGGGTGTCGGTGTAGACGGCCAGCGCCTCGGCCTGGCGCCCGCTGCGGTACAGCGCCAGCATGAGGAGTTCCCGCAGCCGCTCGCGCAGCGGGTGGGCGGCGGTGAGGGCGGTCAGTTCGGAGACCGCCTCGGCGTGGCAGCCGACCTCCAGGTCGAGTTCGAGGCGCATCTCCAGCAGGGTCAGCCGCCACTCGTCGAGGCGGGTGCGCTGGGTGTCGGCGTACGGGCCGGGGAGGCCGGCCAGGGGCTCGCCGTCCCACAGGGCGAGCGCGGCGTCGAGGAGTTCGCGGGCGCGGCCGCGGTCGCCGACGGTCTTGGCCTTCTCGGCCTCGGCCGCGTACTGCTCGGCGTGGTCATGGTCCAGGTCCAGCGGGTGGCCGTCCACCGAGCGGATCGCGTAGCCGCCGGACTCGCTGACCAGGGCGGCGGCGTCGTCGCCCAGTGCCTTGCGGAGCCGTGAGGCGTAGGTGCGCAGGGCGGCGAGCGCGGCGTGCGGCGGTTCGTCGCCCCACAGCGCGTCGACGAGCTCGGGTGCGGTGGCGGTACGGCCGCCGCGCAGCAGCAGTGCGGCGAGCAGTGCACGCTGCTGCGGGGAGCCCGCAGCCAGCGGCGCATGGCCGCGCCAGGCCCGCACGGGGCCGAGCACGGAGAAGCGGAGCCGCTCCCGCCCCTGCCCCGGACTGTGGTCCATGAGTCCCCCTGCCTTGTGCCGTCCGTTCGTACCGTTCGCATCGGTTCACCGTGCGCAACGGTCAGTCTGCCTTGTCCCGGCCCCGTACGTCAGTAGGGGTCCGGAGCATGCACAAAGCCTCCTCGGGCGATCAAGTGGCGTATGCGCCAGCGCACAAGGGCGCGCGGAAGGTCCACCTCCGCGCGCCCTTTGTCCGACGGGTGCCCCCCGTGACGGCCCGATCGCGCCGGACCGCGGCCCTCCTCTCCGGCGCCCGCACCCCGCCCCGGCCGCCGCCCGCCTGCGGTCCTCACCGTTCCGGAACCGGCCCGTGCACGCATTACTGACGGACCGTCAGATCGGCGCTACCGTATCCGCCATGGAGACCTTCCCGAAGATCATCTCGGTGGACGACCACACGGTGGAGCCCCCCAACGTCTGGCGGGACCGGCTCCCGTCGAAGTACCACGACCTCGGTCCGCGCATCGTCCGGGCGCCCGTGAAGGAAATGACGTTCGTGGGCGGAAAGTTCGCCCCGAAGATGGGCGCCGAAGGTGACGGCGGGCCCATAGCCGACTGGTGGGTCTACGAGGACCTGCACCGTCCGCTGACCCGCCTGGACACCGCCGTCGGCTACGCCCGTGACGACATCAGGCTCGAAGGCATCACCTACGAGCAGATGCGGCCGGGCTCCTTCAGCGTCCCCGAACGGCTGGCCGACATGGACGTCAACCACGTCCAGTCCGCGCTCTGTTTCCCCACCTTCCCCCGCTTCTGCGGCCAGACGTTCACCGAGGCCAAGGACCGTGAACTGGGCCTGCTGAGCGTGCGTGCCTACAACGACTGGATGGTGGAGGAGTGGTGCGGCCCGCAGGCCGGGGGGCGGCTGATCCCGCTCGCCCTGATCCCCCTGTGGGACGCCGAACTGGCCGCCGCGGAGGTACGGCGCAACGCGGCCCGCGGCGTCCGTGCCGTCTGCTTCAGCGAGATCCCGCCCCACCTGGGGCTGCCCAGCATCCACACCGACTACTGGGACCCCTTCCTGCGCGCCTGTGACGAGACCGGCACGGTCGTGGCCATGCACATCGGCTCGTCCAGCAGGATGCCCTCGACCTCCGCCGACGCCCCGGCCGCGGTCGGCTCCACGATCACCTTCGCCAACTGCTGCTTCTCGATGGTCGACTGGCTGATGAGCGGGAAGTTCGACCGCTTCCCGAACCTGAAGATCATGTACGCGGAGGGCCAGATCGGCTGGATTCCGTATGTCCTCGAACGTGCGGACGTGGTCTGGGAGGAGAACCGCGGCTGGGGCGGCGTCGCCGACAAGGTCCTCCGCCCGCCCTCCGAACTCTTCACCGAGCATGTCCACGGCTGCTTCTTCGACGACGCCTTCGGCCTGCGGAACCTGGACGCGATCGGCGTGGGGAACGTGCTGTACGAGACGGACTACCCGCACTCGGACTCGACCTGGCCGAAGTCGAGGGAGGTCGGCGAGGACCAGATGGGGCACCTGGCGCCGGATGTGGTGGAGCGGATCGTCCGGGGGAACGCCATCGCGCTGCTGGGGCTGACGGCGGAGGGCCTGTGGGCGGGGTGAGCGGGAGCGGGGCACGGGACGAACTCCGATTCGGACAGGGCTGGAGGGCCGGTGGACGGCGTGCGTGGTGGGGTGTGGCGGCCGGCGGACGGTCGGCTGGTGTACGGCATGCAGTTGCCGGTGCAGTCGCAGAGCACGCTCTTCGCGGAGTCCTGGGAGGCGGCCGCGGGGCCCGCTGATCTGGTCGAGGTCGCGCGGGCGGCGGACCGGTCCGGCTTCGCGTACGTCGCCTGCTGTGAGCATGTGGCGATTCCGCGGCGGCTGGCCGAGGCGATGAGCACCGTCTGGTACGACCCGGTGGCGACGCTGGCCCATCTGGCGGCGGTCACCGAGCGGGTCCGGCTGCTGAGCCATGTCGCGGTGGCCGGGCTCCGGCATCCGCTGATCACGGCCAAGCAGTACGCGACGCTGGACCGGCTCTCCGGCGGACGGCTGATCCTCGGAGTGGGCGCCGGGCACGTACCGGAGGAGTTCGCGGTGCTCGGGGCGGACTTCGGACGGCGCGGGGCGGTACTGGACGAGACCGTCGACGCGCTGAAGGCGGCGCTGGGACCCGACGAGTTCCCGGAGTTCACGGGGAAGCGGTTCGCGTTCGAGGGGCTGGGGCAGGCGCCGCGGCCCGTGCAGACCCCGCGGCCGCCGATCTGGGTGGGCGGCTCCTCGCCCGCCGCCGTACGCCGGGCCGCCGAGCGGGGCGACGGCTGGCTCCCGCAGGGGGACCGGCGCGACCAGCTGCCCGGTCAGATCACCCGGCTGCGGCGGCTGCGGGAGGCGGCCGGCATCGAGGAGCCGGCCGTGATCGGCACCATCGCCGAGCCGCTCCACGTCGGCGAGCCGGGCTGGGAGGTCGGCCGGCGGACGCTGTCCGGGCCGGCCGAGCGGATCGCGGACTCGCTGCGGGAGTACGGAGCGATGGGCGTACAGCAGATCCAGGTGCGGTTCCGCAGCCGGAGCCGCGCCGAACTGACGGACCAGATGGCGGCGTTCGGGGCGGAGGTCGCGCCGTTGCTCAACGGCTGACGGCGCACGCCCCGGCGGTCACGTACTCACCAGCGGAGGAGTGCAGGCATGGGCAAGCTCGACGGACGGGTCGTCGTGGTCACGGGTGCGGCGCGCGGGCAGGGGGAGCAGGAGGCGCGGCTGTTCGCCGCGGAGGGCGCGCGGGTGGTGCTCGGGGACGTGCTGGACGAGCGGGGTGCGGCGCTCGCCGCGGAGCTGGGGGAGGACACCGCGCGCTACGTCCGTCTGGACGTGACGCGGGAGGAGGACTGGCAGGCCGCGGCCGTCGCCGCCAAGGACGCCTTCGGCAAGATCGACGGGCTGGTCAACAACGCCGGGATACTGCGCTTCAACGAGCTGGTCTCCACACCCCTGGCGGAGTTCCAGCAGGTGGTGCAGGTCAACCAGGTCGGCTGCTTCCTGGGCATCCGCACGGTGGCCCCCGAGATCGAGGCGGCCGGCGGCGGCACGATCGTCAACACCGCCTCCTACACGGCGCTGACGGGGATGGCCTTCGTCGGCGCGTACGCCGCGACCAAGCACGCGGTCCTCGGGCTGACCCGGGTCGCCGCGGTGGAGCTGGCGTCGCGGAAGATCCGGGTCAACGCGGTGTGCCCGGGGGCGGTGGACACCCCGATGACCAACCCGGCCGCGCTCGACCCGGACGCCGATCCGGCGGAGTCGAAGCGGGCCGTGGACGAGCTCTACCGGAAGCTGGTGCCGCTGGGGCGGATCGGGCAGCCGGAGGAGGTCGCCAGGCTGGCGCTCTTCCTGTCGTGCGAGGACTCGTCGTACATCACCGGGCAGCCGTTCGTGGTCGACGGCGGGTGGCTGGCGGGGGTCAGCATCATCTGACGGTATGTCAGACAGCGCCGGTGACGGCTCTTGACGCTCCCCGCACGCGGTGGAACAGTCGGCACATCCAATCTGACGGTTCGTCAGATATAGCCACAGGGACGGTGAACCTCCTTGGAATTCGGGCTCTTTGTACAGGGATACGTGGGCAAGCGGGCCGAGACCGACCCGCTCGCGGAGCACAAGGCGCTGATGGAGGAGACCGAGTACGTCATCCAGGCGGACAAGTCCGGCTTCAAGTACGCCTGGGCGTCCGAGCACCACTTCCTGGAGGAGTACTCCCACCTCTCCGCCAACGACGTCTTCCTCGGCTATCTGGCCCACGCGACCGAGCGCATCCATCTGGGCTCCGGGATCTTCAACCCGCTCGCCCAGGTCAACCACCCCGTGAAGGTCGCCGAGAAGGTCGCCATGCTCGACCACCTCAGCGAGGGCCGCTTCGAGTTCGGCAGCGGACGGGGCGCCGGCAGCCACGAGATCCTGGGCTTCCTGCCGGGCATCACCGACATGAACCACACCAAGGAGATCTGGGAAGAGACCATCGCCGAGTTCCCGAAGATGTGGCTCCAGGAGGAGTACCCCGGGTTCCAGGGCAAACACTGGCAGCTGCCGCCGCGCAAGATCTTCCCCAAGCCGTACGGGGCCTCCCACCCGCCGATGTGGTACGCGGCCGGCTCACCGGCCTCCTACGCCATGGCGGCGAAGAAGGGCCTCGGGGTCCTCGGCTTCAGCGTGCAGAAGGTCTCCGACATGGAGTGGGTGCTGGAGCAGTACAAGACCGCGGTCCGGGACGCCGAACCGGTCGGTGACTTCGTCAACGACAACGTGATGGTCACCTCCACCGCGATCTGCGCCGAGACGCACGACAAGGCCGTGGAGATCGCGGTCAACGGCGGTCTCAACTACCTCCAGTCGCTGGTCTTCCGCTACCACGACACCTTCCCGCGGCCCGACGGCATCCCCGAGTGGCCCGAGCTGCTGCCCGACTACACCACCGAGATCATCGAGCTGCTGATCGCCGAGGAGCTGATGATCTGCGGCGACCCGGACGAGGTGCTCGGACAGTGCAGGCGCTGGGAGCAGGCCGGCGCCGACCAGCTGAGCTTCGGGCTGCCGATCGGGATCTCGTACGAGGACACCATGAACTCGATCCGGCTGATCGGCGAGCACGTGATCCCGAAGATCGACACCGATCCGGTGCACCGCACGACCCGGTTCCGGCAGGCCGCGGGCAGCTGAAGTCCGCCGAGGGGAAGGGGGCGCACCCCATGTTCGACCACCTGATCAAGGGCGCGACCGTTGTGGACGGGACGGGCACGCCCTCGTTCACCGCCGATGTCGGCATCCGCGACGGGCGGATCGCCGTCGTCGCGCCGCCCGGCACCGTCACCGAGGAGGCGAGGAGCAGCGAGGACGCGACCGGGATCGTCCTCGCCCCCGGCTTCGTCGATCCGCACACCCACTACGACGCGCAGCTCTTCTGGGACCCGTACGCGACGCCCTCGCTCAACCACGGGGTGACGACCGTGGCGGGCGGCAACTGCGGGTTCACGCTCGCCCCGCTGAACCCGGAGCGGCCCGCCGACGCCGACTACACCCGCCGGATGATGTCCAAGGTCGAGGGCATGTCCCTGGTGGCGCTCGAAGAGGGGGCGCCCTGGTCGTGGAGTTCGTTCGGCGAGTACCTCGACGCCCTGGAGGGGCGGATCGCCGTCAACGCGGGCTTCATGGTGGGGCATTGCGCACTGCGCCGCCACGTCATGGGCGAGGACGCCGTTGGCGGACAGCCGACGCCCGCCCAGCTGGAGCGGATGCTCGCGCTCTTCCACGAGGCGATGGCGGCCGGGGCGTGGGGCTTCTCCACCACCCAGTCCGCCACCCACACCGACGGGGACGGACAGCCGGTCGCCTCCCGGCACGCCGCACCGGCCGAACTGCTCGCGCTGTCCCGGGCGGTCGCCGAGCACGAGGGCACCCAGATCGAGGCGATCGTGGCCGGCTGCCTCGACCAGTTCAGCGACGCCGAGATCGAGCTGCTCGTCGAGATGAGCGCGGCGGCCGGACGCCCGCTGAACTGGAACGTGCTGACCATCGACGCGGCGGTGCCCGAACGGGTGCCGCGGCAGCTGATACCCAGCGCACGGGCCCGGGAGGCGGGTGGCCGGATCGTGGCGCTGACCATGCCGATCCTCACCCCCATGAACATGTCCCTGGGGACCTTCTGCGCCCTGAACCTGATCCCCGGATGGGGCGACATCCTGGGCCTGCCGGTCCCCGAACGGATCGCGAAGCTCGGTGACCCCGCCGTCCGGGCCGAGATGCTGCGGCGCGCGGACAGCAAGGAGGCGGGCGTCTTCCGGCGGCTCACCCACTTCGGCCGGTACGTCATCGGCGACACCTACTCCGCCGCCAACGAGGGCCTCACCGGACGCGTCGTCAAGGACATCGCCGCCGAGCGCGGCCAGGAGCCGTTCGCGTGCCTGGTCGAGATCTGCGCCAACGACCAGCTGCGCACCGTCCTGTGGCCGATGCCCACCGACAACGACCCGGACTCCTGGGCGCTGCGCGCCGAGACCTGGCAGCACGAGGACGTCCTGCTGGGCGGGTCGGACGCGGGCGCGCACCTGGACCGGATGTGCGGCGCCCCGTACACCACGCGCTTCCTCGGCGACTGTCTGCGCGGCCGCAAGCTGATGGGCCTGGAGCAGGCCGTGAAGATGCTGACCGACGACCCCGCGCAGCTCTTCGGCCTGCGGGAGCGGGGCCGCATCGAGGAGGGCTGGCACGCCGACCTGGTCCTCTTCGACCCCGAGCGGATCGACGCGGGCAAGGCCACCCTCGTCCACGACCTGCCCGGCGACAGCCCGCGGCTGGACTCCCGGGCGATCGGCATCAACGCGGTGTGGGTCAACGGCGTCGAGACGATCCGCGAGGACGTGGTGACCGGCGCGGTACCGGGGACGGTCCTGCGGTCGGGGCGGGACACGAGGACGGTGAGCACGAAGTGACGGTGACGCGGCGGGGGGCGGGCGCGGTGGCGGTCGGGGGTGAGCGGCGGCTCGTGATGCGGGGCGCGGCGCCGGGCCCGGGCGGTCCGCGGTGCGGTGCGCCGGGCGCGGGGGCGGTGAGCGGCACATGACGGCTCCGGAGCGGTTGTTCATCGGCGGGGAGTGGGCCGCGCCGGACGGCGGGCACTACGAGGTCATCGACCCGGCGACGGAGGGGGTCGTCGGGCTCGCGCCCGAGGCGAGCGCGGAGCAGGTGCGCCAGGCGGCGGCCGCGGCCCGCGAGGCCTTCCCCGCCTGGTCCGGGACGTCGCCGCAGCGGCGCGCCGCGATCCTCGACCGGGCCGCCGAGGTGATGCAGCGGGATTCCGCGGCGCACGCCGAGCTGGCGCAGGCGGAGAGCGGGGCGACGACCGGCACGGCGCGCGGGATGCAGGTCGCGGTGGGGGTGGCGCGCTTCCGGCGGTATGCGAAGGGGGCGCTGGAGCCCGTGGAGCAGGCGCTGCCGCCGCAGATCAACGAGGCCGGGCCGATGGGGAAGGCGGGTGTGCTCGGCGCCCTGGCGGTACGGCAGCCGGTCGGCGTGGTCACCTGCATCACCTCGTACAACAACCCCTGGGCCAATCCGGCGGGCAAGATCGCCCCGGCGCTGGCGATGGGCAACACCGTCGTGGTGAAGCCCGCCCCGCAGGACCCGCTGTCGGTCTACCGGATGGCCGCGGCGCTGGCGGAGGCGGGGGCGCCGCCGGGCGTCGTGAACGTGGTCAGCGGCGCCTCCCCGGCGGTCGGCGAGGCGGCCGTGGACGCGCCGGACGTGGACATGGTGAGCTTCACCGGTTCGACGGCCGTCGGGCAGCGCATCGCCGAGGTGTGCGGCCGCGGCATGAAACGCCAGCTCATGGAGCTGGGCGGGAAGGGCGCCGCGCTGGTCTTCGATGACGCGGACCTGGACTCGGCGGTGGCCGGCATCGGTACGACGTACTCCTTCTACAGCGGGCAGATCTGCACCGCGCCGACGCGGGTGATCGCGCAGCGCGGGGTGTACGAGGCGCTGGTGGAAGGGCTGACGCGGTACCTGGGGCGGCTGACGGTCGGCGATCCCCGTGCGCCGGGGACGGTGGTCGGTCCGGTGATCTCGGCCGCGCACCGCGACCGGATCGCGTCGTACGTCGAGCTGGGCAGGAAGGAGGGCGCCCGGGTCGTGGCGGGCGGCGGACGGCAGCCCCTTCCGGAGCGCGGCTTCTACGTGGCGCCGACGCTGCTGGCCGACTGCACCCCGGACATGCGGGTCGTCCGGGAGGAGATCTTCGGTCCGGTCGTCGCCGTCCTGCCCTTCGACGACGAGGACGAGGGGATCGCCCTCGCCAACGACAGCGACTACGGGCTGATCGACTACGTGTGGTCCGGCGATGTCGCCCGCGCCTTCCGGGTGGCCCGGCGGCTGCGGGCCGGCGGGGTCGGGGTGAACACGGTCGGGCGGAACATGGAGGCGCCGTTCGGCGGCTTCAAGAAGAGCGGGGTGGGTCGTGATGTCGGCTCCTACGCGCTGCATGCCTACAGCGAGCTGCAGGCGATCGTCTGGCCGGGGTGAGGAGGCGGGGTGCGGCGGTGGGGTGTGGCGGCGGGGGTGCGGCGGCCGGGCGGGGTGCCGGGACCGGCTCGGCTGCTGCTGTGGGAACGGCGGGGGGACGGGAAAATTTTGAACTGGGGCAAAGCGGACGTTGCTGCGGTTCTCGCAATGCGAAAGATGTAAGTCGGAAGCGTTGATGTGAAGGCGCTCCCTTCTCCTGCCCTCGCAATGGTGGGCGTGGATGGGGGATTGGCCTTTGTGGTGAAGGTCTGCCCTGCGGAGGATGATCTTCCGGATGCGGATACAGCAGCCCCTAACGTCCTGTTCATGGTTCAGGTTGACCCCCGGCCCCAGACCGGGGACACGGTAACGAGCGTCGGCGCTCCCGTCGGTGACACCGGCGGCGGCACCCGCGGCAAGGGCCTCAGCGGCAACTCCGTGGGGCTGCTCGGCAGCGCGGTCATCGGCGTCTCGACTGTCGCACCCGTGTACTGCCTCACCTCGACCCTCGGCCCCACGGTCGGCGAGGTCGGGGTGCAGATGCCCGCCGTCTTCCTCGCGGGCTTCCTGCCGATGCTGCTGGTCGCCTTCGCCTACCGCGAGCTCAACAAGGCCGTGCCGGACTGCGGCACCTCCTTCACCTGGACGGTCAAGGCCTTCGGGCCACGGGTCGGCTGGATGTGCGGCTGGGGGCTGGTGATCGCCACGATCATCGTGCTCTCCAATCTGGCGGGCGTCGCCACCTCGTTCTTCTATCTGCTGCTCGGCGAACTCACCGGCAGCCAGGCCGTCGCCGCCCTCGACGACAACAAGGCCGCCCATGTGCTGACCTGCCTGGCCTTCATCGCCCTCGCCACGGCCATCAGCTACCGCGGGATGACCGCCACCAAGGGCGTCCAGTACGCCCTGGTCGGGCTCCAGCTCGCGGTGCTCGCGGTGTTCGTCGCGCTGGCCGTGACCAAGGCACGGTCCGGCGACTTCGCCGGCTCCCTCGACTTCTCCTGGACCTGGCTCGACCCGTTCGCCGTCCAGTCGTTCTCGTCGTTCACGGCCGGCCTGTCGCTGTCGATCTTCATGTTCTGGGGCTGGGACGCCTGCCTCACCGTCAACGAGGAGACCGCCGGCAGCGCGAAGACACCCGGCCGGGCGGCCCTGCTGGCCATGGTCGTGCTGATCGGCTCCTACCTCCTCACCGCCGTCGCCGCCCAGATGTTCTCCGGCGTCGGCAACCGGGGGCCGGGCCTCGGCAACCCGGACACCGCCGACAACGTCTTCGCCGCGCTCGCCGACCCCGTCATGGGCACCGTGCTCGGCGTACTCCTCTTCGTCGCGGTCCTCGCCTCGGCCGCGGCCAGCCTTCAGACCACCTTCATCCCGGTGGCCCGTACGGTCCTGGCGATGAGCACCTACGAGGCGCTGCCCGCGTCCTTCGCCAGGATTCACCCGCGGTTCCGCTCCCCGGCGCAGGCGACCGTGGCGGCCGGTGTCGCCACCGGTGTCTTCTACGCCGTGATGAGCTTCCTCAGCGAGAACGTGCTGATCGACACCATCTACGCACTCGGCCTCATGATCTGCTTCTACTACGCGATCACCGCCTTCGCCTGTGCCTGGTTCTTCCGCGGCGAGCTGCGGAACTCGGCCCGCGACCTGCTGTTCAAGGGGATCTTCCCGGCGCTGGGCGGCGCCCTGCTCGCAGCCGTCTTCGGCAAAACGCTGGTCGACATGTGGAACCCCGCCTATGGATCGGGCAGTTCGGTCTTCGGTATCGGCTCGGTCTTCGTCATCGGTGTCGGACTGCTGCTGCTCGGCGTCGTGATCATGCTGCTGATGCAGCGCCGCAGCCCCGCCTTCTTCCGCGGCGAGGTACTGACCCGTGCCACGCCGGCGCTGGTGGTGGAGGAGTAGGGAGGGAGCGGGGGAGTTGGGGAGCAGGGGTGCGGGGGGGAGGGCGCAGGGGCCCGCCCGCGCCGGGCTCCCCCTCCCGACGCCGTCAGCCCCGCCCGGCTCAGCCCCGCCCGGCTCAGCCCCGCCTGACTCAGCCCCGCCCGGCTCAGCCCCGCCTGACTCAGCCCCGCCCGGCTCAGCCCCGGCGCCCCAGGAAGACCGGGTTGGTCATCGCCGCCATGGGGCCCGGCAGGCCGGGGGTGGTCGCGGGGTGGCGGACCTCCGCGCGTATGTAGGCGGCGTGATCGGGGGTGGTCTGCCAGCTGACGGTGCCGTCGCCCGAGGGGGACAGCGGGGCGGAGTGCAGCCGTCCCTGGTCGGTGACGAAGGAGACCGTGCAGCCGGGGGCGCCGGAGACCGTCAGCCGCGCGGTGACCTGCGCCGTACCGGAGACCGCCAGCCGCTCGCCGATTCCGGCGTGTTCGCCCCGCTCCCCGGTGACCGAGAACGTCAGGCCGACCTTCGACGACTCGGCGATCCAGACCCGGCCGGCCCGGATGCCGTCCTGCACCGCCCGGCGCGAGAGGTCGTCGGCGAGCACCACGGTCTGCGGCAGTCCGACGACATCGGGGTCGCGATGGGCGTCGCTGTGGCCGACGGCCGGCAGCCATTCGGCGCGGCCCCGTGAGTGGGCGACCAGGGTGTTGTCCCACTCGGCGAGGGTGACCTCGTCATCGGGGGTGTACGGGCCGTTCCAGACCTCCACCGCGTCGGCCTCGTTCAGTCCGAACTTCCAGTTGCAGCCGATGCAGGTGGCGTGCGGATGCGCCGGGATGACCAGGCCGCCGGCCCGCCGGATGGCGCGTGCGTACTTCCCGAAGGCGTTGTCGCGGGCCCGGTAGCGCCAGTCGACGAAGACCCCGGGGTCGGTCCCCATCGCCAGCACGTGGCCGTTGCGGGTGGTGACCTCCTCGCCGGTCAGGATCAGCAGGTCATCGCCCCACAGGCCGTCCCAGGCGCGATGGGAGGAGGTGGTGTTGTGCTCGGAGGTGGTGAGGAAGTCCAGCCCGGCGGCGCGGGCCAGCGCGGCGATCTCGGCGGGGGTGCGCCTGCCGTCGGAGTGGACGGAGTGCAGATGGTTGTCGCCGCGGTACCACGCACGGCCCCGGCCCCGGGCGCGCTCGGGGGGATGGACGGGCGCCGGGGTGCGCCCCTGGGGGCCGTACTTCAGGGTGACCGTGACGTCGTAGGTCAGCCCCTGCGGAGCGACCGTGTACGGGCCGAGGGCGATATGCCAGGTGCCGGCGTTGACGGGGCCGGGGAGATAGCCGGGGGTGGCCTCGTCGGCGCGCAGGAAGAACTCCGTGCGCGCCCCGCCCGACCAGCCGCGGAAGCCGGCGCCGCCGAGGTCCGTGCCCCGTTCGTCGAAGATGCCGATGTCACAGGCGTTGCCGGCCGTGCCCTCGGGGACGGTGGGCCTGTCGTAGCGGTAGGACACGGCGATTTCGCGCACCCCGCGCGGCACTTCGACCGGCAGGTACACGAAGTCGGGTGCGCCCGTGGGCAGATGGCCGGTGACCCGCCGGGTCCGCTCGCCCGGCCCGCCTCCGGACCGCCCGTCGGCGGACGCCGCCTCGGCGAAGCTCACACGTCCGAGCGTAAGCGCGCCCGTCGCGCCCGCAACCGCCGAAAGTCTCAGAACATCACGCCGTTCCATCCCGCCCCCCTGTGTCGTGCGGTGTCCGCCGCGCGGCCGGCTCGTCGCGCCGCGTGAAATCTGTTGTACGCGGCTGTGACACCGAGCGAAAGGGCTGTGGATAACCGTCGGGCGGTGAGGCACCATGCGGTCACGCACAGCCCCGACGCGGAGGTGTCCCAGCATGCGGATCGCGACCACGATCTTTCTGACCGACGAGACGATCCGGCCGGACCGGCTGGGCCACGAGCTCGAACAGCGCGGATTCGCCGGCCTCTATCTCCCGGAGCACACCCACATCCCGGCAGGACGGGAGACTCCCGCGCCCATGGGCGATCCCCTGCCGCGCGAATACGGCCGGACCCTCGACCCGTTCATCGCGCTCGGCCAGGCCGCCGCGGTCACCGAACGGCTCGCCCTCGGCACCGGCATCACCCTGGTCGCCCAGCACGACCCGGTCGGCCTCGCCAAGCAGGTCGCGACCCTCGACTTCCTCTCCGGTGGCCGCTTCACCCTCGGCATCGGCTACGGCTGGAACGTCGAGGAGGCCGCCGACCACGGGGTGGAGTGGTCGACCCGGCGGGAGCTGACCCGGGACCGGGTGGCGCTGATGCGCGCCCTGTGGGCCGACGAACCGACCGCGTACAAGGGCGCGTTCGGGTCGGTACGGGCGTCCTTCGCCCACCCCAAGCCGGCCAACGGCGCGCCCCGCATCCTCCTGGGCGGCGCGGCCGGGCCCAAGCTCTTCGGGCAGATCGCCGCGTACGCGGACGGCTGGCTGCCGATCGGCGGGCGGGGGCTGACCGAGACCGTTCCGGTGCTGCGGCAGGCGTGGGCGGACGCCGGACGCACCGGTGAGCCGGTGGTGGTGCCGTACGCGGTCCGCCCGTCGGCCGGAAAGCTGGCGCACTACCGCGAACTGGGCCTGCACGAGGTGGTGCTGCAACTGCCCGCGGCCGGGGAGGCGGACGTACTGCGGACGCTGGACGACTACGCGCAGTACCTGTGACGCACGGCAGCGCGCCGTACCGGACGGGTGACCGCGGCCGGCGGCAGGCCCCGCGGTCCCGGAGGAGGGCGATCGAGCCGGACAACACACCTAGTGACCTGAGTCAGAGATTCGTCGTTGGTTGGGTATGAGTCGTCCGGGTCCGAAGATTCCGCCGTTGTCGGTGACCGATGCGC
>NZ_JBSFJF010000114.1:0-16893 GCF_053597915.1 Streptomyces sp. NPDC001219
GAACTGCGCATCGCGGAAAACACCGTGGCCAAGATCCTGCGCCGCGCCGCCGACCGCATCCCCGGAGTACGCGCCGCCAGCTGCCGCCTGACCCCGGACGAGGCCGGCGCACAGGTGACCGTCACCATGACTCTCGCCGTCACCCTCGACCAACCCCTGCCCAGCCGCGCCGCACAGGTGCGCCAGGCCGTCGCCGACGCCTCGGCACACGAGATCGGCCTCGCCGTCAGCAGCATCGACCTGAGCATCGTCTCCGAACTGGAGCCCCTGACCTCCGCCGAACCCACCCCACGGAACGGAACCGGGCCATGATCACCGTCGACACGGCCGGCGTCGAGCAGACCGCGGCCCGGGCCGCGCTGGCAGTCCCCGGCGTGCAGGAACTCCAGCCCAGCCTGCGCCACTCCCTGGCCGACGCCGCAACCCACCTCCGGCGGACCTTCGGCTCGCGCACGCCGCCCCCCGAAGCCGGCGTCCACGCCGGCCACACACCCGGAACCGACACCTGGCACCTCGAAGTCCGCTGCGTGGTCAACGCACAACGCCGCGCCCTCGACATCGCACGCGACGTCCGCGAAAGCGTCCAAGCAGCCGTCAGTTCAGAGCTGAACGCCCGCGGTGGACCAGCAAGCGTCACCATCGTCGTCACCGTGACCCGCATCTCCGGAGATCGAGCACCGCTCCACCTGCGCGCCGACAGGCAGATCGAAGATGCCTCACCTGAGTAACGGCACTGGGGGACTGCACGGCCCGGACGCGGCCTACGGTGGGGTTCCGTCCGTCCGGCCATGTGGGTGGCCAAGGGCCAAGGTGACGTGTCTCAGGTGTGTCGCCCCCGCTGAGAACCGCCGTGTGGTCGAGGCGCTCGCTCCGGATCGGCCCGGCGAGCCTTACCAGGAGTAAGCTGCAACGATCGAGGGCACTCCGTACACCAGCCTCCACGCTCGTGTCGTTTTCGGCGCTTCACGACACCGGGCCGGTCGGGGTCGGCCCGGGGCAAGGTCCGCGTCATGACCACGACCATTCCGTATACGCCGGCGGTCGAAGACCGGACCTCCTCGCTGCCCCTGCGACTCATGCTGGCACCAGCCGGCACCGCTCCAGCTCTATCTGAGCATCGTGTCCGTCATCGCGGGTGCGACGTCGAGCCCACATCCCGCTCCGGAGCAAAGCCCCAGGCCAACAGCCTGGGGCTGATCTCTTATCCGGACCTTTCCGCCGCACGTCGTTCAGCCGGGTGCCCTGAAGGAGCCTGACACGCCGCCACGGCTCCAGATCCTCACCGAGCGGGAGGAGCCGAGGGGCGCCGCCGATGGCCGGTGCGGAGTCATGCGTCAGGCGGCGCTCCGACCTCGTCAGGGAGCGGGCCGGGTCCCTCGCCGACGGCACGGACCGGATGGGGGATGCCGTTTGGCCCTGCTCGGCGTGCGGTGGCCGGGGCGGTGATCACACTGGAATCCATGGCAGAGCAATCGCGGACACGGACGTCGTCGACGGCTACCCGAAAGCGGAAGACGCCTGCGATGAGGCCGGGGGACGCCGCGCGTGGTGCGGCCGAGGTGTTGCAAAGCCTGATTCAGCATCGTGTCGAGGGGGTGTCGGCCGTCCGGCGCACCGAGCACGGCTGGTGTGTCGAGGCGGAAGTCCTTGAGCTGGCGCGCATTCCCGACACCACGAGCCTGCTCGCCACCTACGAGGTGAAGCTCGACGAACAGGGCGAGCTGCTGGAGTACTTCCGCACCCGTCGCTATCGCCGAGGCTCGGCCGACGAGTGAGCGCACGGTCCTCATGCGATGAAAGGACGTCAACAGATGGCCGCCACGAGCACGTATACCGGCTTTGCCGGCGAGGTAGTCCCCTGCCCGCCACGAGCCGGCACGTTGTACGACGTGCTGGAGCTCATCCTGGACCGGGGCATGGTGATCGACGTGTTCATCCGTGTGTCGCTGGTCGGTATCGAGATCCTCAAGATCGATGCTCGCATCGTCGTCGCCAGCGTCGACACCTATCTGCGTTTCGCCGAGGCGTGTAACCGCCTTGACCTGGAGCGGGATTCGGGAAGTGTCACCGTTCCCGAGCTGTTCAGCGGCCAGGCCGCCAAGAGCGTCGGGAAGAGCAAGGTCAAGAAGGCGGCCAAATCCGTCGGCGACACCGTTCGCACCGCGGTGGGGGCTGGCGACGACTCGGACGAGGACTCCGAGGAGGAATCGCAGCCGAGCCGACGGCGGGCCCCCGCCCGGTCCGGAGCGGCCTCCCGCCGGCGCAGCTCCGAGGAGGACTGACCGGTGACCCACGACGGCGTCTACGTCTACGGGATTGTCCGGGCGGCGCATCCGGTGCCCACGGCTCTGCCCGGGGTGGGGAACCCGCCGGAGGCGGTGACGACGATCGAGGAAGGGCGGCTCGCCGCGGTCGTCAGCCCCGCCCCACCGCAGCTGCGCGCCCGCCGCCGTGACCTTCTGGCGCACCAGGAGCTGTTGCTGACGCTGGCCGAGCAGGGGCCGCTGCTCCCCATGCGCTTCGGCATGGTCGCGCCCGACGAGGCGGCCGTTCGCCGGCAGCTGGCGGATGCCGAGGACCGCCACCTGGCCGTCCTGGAACGGGTCGCGGACCGAGTCGAGATCAACCTCAAGGCGATGCCGGCCAACGACTCCCTCGCGGCCGTGGTCAGGGACGATCGCACCGTCCGCGAACTGCGCGAGGCGGTACGCCGCCGACCGAGCTACGAGGCGAACGTCCGCCTGGGAGAGGCCGTGGCGGCGGCGCTGTCGCGCCGGGCCGCCGAAGCGGGGCGCGACGCCGTGGGGGAGCTGCGCCGCGCGGCTCACGCGGTCGCCGCCGGGCCCGAGGTCTCCGGATGCGTGATGAACGTGTCGTTCCTGGTCAGCCGGGATGACTGCGACGGATTCACGGAGCAGGCGCGTCTGCTGGCCCAGCGTCATCGCGACCGGGTGGATCTGAAGGTCGTCGGCCCCCTCCCGTGCTACAGCTTCATGGAGCCCGAGCACGCCACCGAACGCATCGGTGCATGACATGGGACTGATCAGCGGAGTGCTCACCCTGCCGCTCGCTCCCGTGCGGGGCGTGACCTGGGTCGCAAGCCAACTCGCCGAGGCCGCCGACCGCGAGCTGCACGATCCGGCACTGATCCGCGTCCGGCTCGCCGCCTTGAACCAGGAGTACGAGAACGGTCATCTCTCCACCGAGGCGTTCGAACGCGAAGAAGACCGGCTGCTCTACCTGTTGCACGGATGCTGACCCGCTACGCGTGCGAGGGCTGGCGCGGTGAATTTCGCCCGAGCGAGGCCGCGCGTCGAAGAGTGAAGCCCGCCCGAGGACGAAGATGACGAAGGCGGCGAGGAGTACGGAGGCGCCGCGGACCAGGAGGCGGACGGTGGAATGGGTGACTACATGACAGATGTCGACTACCGGCAAGGCGTCTCTCCCGCGTCCGGTCCCAGTACGGCCAACCTCGCCGACATTCTCGAACGGGTTCTCGACAAGGGCATCGTCATCGCCGGGGACATCAAGATCGACCTCCTCGATATCGAGCTGCTCACCATCCGCCTCAGGCTGTTCGTCGCCTCGGTCGATACCGCGAGGAAAGCCGGCATCGACTGGTGGGAGACGGACCCGGCGCTCAGTTCGAAGGCGGCCCGCAGTGAACTCCGCGACGAGAACGCCCGGCTGCGCGAGCGCCTGGAAGCCCTGGAGGCCGACGGTGACGAGGCGTCGGGTGCCCCTCGCGCGAAGAGCGGGGCGGGCGCATGACGACACAGGAGCTCAGCGGTACGACGCACTCCACAGCCCTCGGTCCGTCCCACGGTGCCAGGGCCGGGACCGCCGTCTACGTCTTCGCCGTGTGCCGCCGGCTTGACCCCGCGGCCCTGACCGGACTTCCGGGGCTCGCCGACGGTCCCCCGGTGCGCGCTCTGCCGTTCGGCGCGCTCACAGCGGTTGTCCAGGACGTACCGGCGGCCGAGTTCACGGAAGAGGCCTGGCACCGGCGGCTCGGCGACCGCCTGGAACTGGAGCGCTGCGCACGGGCCCACCATGAGGTGGTCACCGCGGCGGCTGCCTGTGGCCCGACGGTGCCCCTCGCGCTGGCCACCCTTTACCACGGCGAAGCGCGCGCCAAGGAGGCCCTCGGCCAGGACGCGGGCCGCTTCGGCGCGGCGCTGGACCGGATCGACGGCCGTGCCGAATGGGGGGTCAAGGTCTACGTGCCGGCCACGCCCGCTGCGTCTCGCGGAGACGAGCCCGCGCCCGCCCGTACCGACTCCCCGGCAGCTACCGGTGCCGGCCGCGCCTACCTCCAGCGCAAGCGCGGGCTGCACCAGGCGCGGGAACAGCACCATGACCGCACGCTGCGGCTCGCCGAGGACGTCGATACCGCGCTGTCCGGCCTGGCGACGGCCGCCCGCCGGCTCCACCTGCACAGCCAGGAGGCGACGGGGGAGGAGCACCGGGTACAGGTCCTCAACGCGACGTACCTGGTCGCGGCCTCGGCGGCCGAAGAACTCCGTGCTGCCGTGGCCGACCTGCGCCGTCGCACCGGAGCACACATCGAGATGTCCGGGCCGTGGGTGCCGTACTCCTTCGTCGGGGAGGTGTGACCGTGCCGGCGGCATCGCCCCATACGCCCGTTCCCTGGGAGACTCCCGGCCCCCTGTCCGGCCCCGTCGGCGTGCCGCTGGTGGACCTGCTGGACCGCCTTCTGGCCACAGGCGTCGTCGTCAGCGGCGACCTCGTCATCGCCATCGCTGAGGTTCCCCTGGTCCGGCTCTCCCTCCACGCACTGTTGTCGTCGGTCAGCGAGCGAGTTCCCGCCCCCTGGGCGGACGGAGGCCCCCTGTGACGACCGAGCACACCCGGGCGGAGAGCCGCTTCGACATCGACCGCGACGAGATGGGCCGCGATCTGGTCGCTCTGGTGCTGACCATCGTGGAACTGCTGCGGCAGCTGATGGAACGGCAGGCGATCCGGCGGGTGGACCAGGGAGACCTGAGCGACGAACAGGTCGACCGGATCGGGGAGACGCTCATGCACCTCGAAGAGCGGATGACCGAACTCTGCGATCAGCACGGCCTGCGCCTGGAGGACCTGAACCTCGACCTGGGGCCGCTGGGCTCGTTGCTGCCCCGCACCTGAGGCCCTGCCCTCCGGGGCACGCCGGTCCCGTCCCGGCCAGCCGGGCCAGATCGTGCCCGAAGCCGCCCACGGCCCGAGGACGCAGTCGGCTCGACGTCTCGACCGGACAGTCCGGGGTGCGCAGCACCCGACGGCCGTTCCGTTCCAGCGCTCCGACCAGGGCACGGTCCTCGCCCACGGGGAGGGCGGGAAAACCGCCGACCGGATTGCGGTGGCGTCGACATGGCCTTCGACGAGTCGGGCCAAGCAGGGGTCACGCTGAGCGACGGCCCGCAGAGCGGCAAACCGTTGCGATGTGCGCCCGGAGCCGGGCAGCGGGAATTCCAGGGCCCCGGAGGCGATGTCCGCGACAACGGAGGCGAACCGTTGCACTACCTCCGACTCTCGTACTGTGACATGAGATCGCGGAACCGGCTCGCTGATCCAGCTCATGCTCCAGGGGGTCTTCGGCAGTCATGCGGTCATGCCAGGAACCCGGTGGTTATGGCGTTCGGAGGCGCAGACGAGGCAACCGTCGCATGGTGGAAGTGGATCGCCGAATGTGTCTCGTGCGCTGCCGGCGGGAGACCATGCGTGTAAGGAGCCGAGATGAGGGCCCTGACCTGGCAAGGCAAGCGTGATGTGCGGGTGGAGACGGTGCCCGACCCTGAGATCGTCGAGGCGACCGACATCATCGTGCGTATCACCTCCACCGGAATCTGTGGATCGGACCTGCACCTGTACGAGGTCCTCGGTCCCTTTCTCGACCCCGGGGACATCCTTGGTCACGAACCGATGGGCATGGGTCGCCTGGCAGTCCGTTGCCTACGCGGGCATCCCGCCGGGTGGCAGTGTCACCGTGCTGGGGCTCGGCCCCATCGGTGACATGGCGGCCCGTATCGCCCTGCACCGTGGTGCAGCCAAGGTGTTCGGCGTCGACCTTGTCCCGGAGCGCCTCGCCAGGGCCCGTGCTCGCGGGGTACACACCCCGGACCTCGACGAGTACGGGAAGGGCGTCGGCGACGAGATCCGCCGCCTCACTGACGGGCGCGGCAGCGATGCGGTCATCGAGGCTGTGGGCATGGAGGCGCACGGGGCCCCTTTGAGCAGAGCCGCTCAGAACCTTGCCGGAAGACTGCCGGACGCCTTGGGCGAGAAGGTGATGGGCCGGGCCGGCGTGGAAAGGGCCCCCAGGCGTATCAGAGCCTCCAGGAAAAGAGGGACGGCATGATCAAAACCATTCTGACCCCATGAGGTTGGCGCTCGGCCGAGCCGGAGGCCGGTAGCGGGTGGTACGGGCCACGGTGCGTTCGACCGCCTCGTCCAGCTACGCGGGGTCCGTAGCAGCCCGCGGCCGTCCCTCCGGGTGTACCTACCGTGAGCGGGCTGCCTGTTGACCGTCGAGGACAGCAGGCGCCGACGCTCCAATGATCCGCTCGTCGTCAGGAGTACACGATGCCCCCCTCACAGCGACCGCTTTCCTTGCACGGCCATACCGCGGTAGTGACCGGGGCAGCCCGCGGCGTGGGGGAGGCGACCGCCCGGGAACTGGCCCGACGAGGGGCCCGGGTGGCGCTGCTCGGAGAGGAAGAAGAAGCGCTCCGCCGAGTCGCGTCGTCCCTTCCGGCGGCGCTCTGTTGGAGTGTCGATGTCACCGACGACGATGCCATGGCCCGGGTGGCCGTTGACGTACGCGAGCGGCTGGGGGAGGTGTCCATCGTTGTGGCGAACGCGGGCGTCGCCGAAGGCGGGCCCTTTGCCGGGTCCGACCCGGCGACCTGGCGCAGGGTGATCGAGGTCAACCTGATCGGGAGTTCGGTCACGGCCCGCTCCTACTTGCCGGACCTGCTGGCGAGTCGCGGGTACTACCTGCAGATCGCCTCGCTGGCCTCCATCGGAGCCGCTCCCATGATGAGCTCCTACTGCGCCTCCAAGGCCGGCGTGGAGTCCTTCACCCATTCACTGCGTGCCGAACTCGCCTCGCACCACGTCGCCGTGGGAATCGCCTATCTCAACTGGACCGACACCGACATGATCCGGGGTATCGACCAGCACCCTGTGCTGCGCGAACTGCGTGCTCATATGCCTCCGCCCGCGCGGAAGGTCCACCCCGTCGGATGGGTCGCCACCCGTCTGGCCACTGCGGTGGAACGCCGCGCGACTGCGGTGTATGTCCCCACCTGGCTCCGTGCGGCCCAGCTGGTACGCGCCGCTCTGCCGCTCGTCGTCACCCAGCTCTCACGGAGAGAACTCCCTCGGCTGGCCGCCCGCACGCCCTTCGAAGCAACCGGACTCCTGGGAGCCGGTGGGCGTGCTGACGAAGCACGCCCACAGTAGGCCGTCGCACGGGGACAGGACGCCGAGGGCCGCGGGGAACCCTGTCACCTGTCCGCTACTCGTGAGGGACCGAAACAAGGAAGGCGCCGAAGAGGCAGGCGCCCCATGACGCTCCATGGAGATGGGTGCAGCCGCGCCTTCGGACGGCCGGGGTCGAGCAGCCGCTCTAGGCTGAGATTGACTGCTGGTGACCAGCTCCACCGGAATGTCGGAGGGCGAAGCGCATGGCTGTCAGGAATCAGCTGATCAAGAGGGCCCCAGAGGCGGTCTGGGCGGTCCTCGCCGACGGCACCCGCTACGCGGACTGGGTCGTCGGTACGGACGAATCACGGCCCGAACAGGGCATGTGGCCTGAGGTGGGTTCCACCATCGCCTACACCGTCCGACTGGGACCGTGGACGTTGCACGGTCACACCACCGTCCGTCGCTGCGACCCGCCCCATGAGCTGGAACTGGAAGTGGACAGCGGCTCGCTGGGCACCGCCCGGATCGCCATCGACGTCCGGCCATGGGGAGACGACAGCCTCGTCCTCGTTGACGAGCACCCACTGACCGGGCCCGCCGGAGCACTGCACAACGTGGCCCTGGACGCCTTCCTCCAGCTGCGCCACCGCAGCATGCTCAGCCGGCTCGCCACAGTGATCGAGGACCTCCCACGGGACCTCGGCGACATGCACTGAGCTGCAGGGCCGGCGCGCGCCGGCACCCTCCGACCTCGGCCGGCGCCGTCATGGGGAACAGGCGACGGCACCACCCGCCAGGACGTCCTCGCTCGCGACGGCTCGGACATCGTCGACGAGTCCGACCAGCCGCCATTGCCGATCCGAAGGCTCATGCCAGGGCCGGAGCGATGCCCCTCCATCCCCTATATATCGGAAGGCAGGATATAGTGAGTGCATGGCTTCCAGAGGTATGACGCAAGCGGCGTTCTTCGTCCTCACCGCACTGGTCGACGAACCGCGACACGGTTACGGGATCGTGCAGGAGGTCGACGGACTGTCCGAAGGGCATGTGCAGCTCCGGATCGGCACGCTGTACGGCGTGCTGGACCGGCTGACGGCCGACGGATACATCGAGCCGGACCGTGAGGAGGTGCAACAGGGCCGACTGCGCAAGTACTACCGCCTCACCGACGCCGGCGGGGCAGCCCTGTCCGCCGAGGCGGAGCGGATGGCTGCCGGGGCACAAGCTGCGACCCAGCGGATGGCCGCGCACCGCCCCACGACCGCCAGGCCGGCTCCCGCGAACCGCTCCGTTCGCCGCCCGGGCATCGCCGGAGGCACCGCATGACGACAGTGCTCGAACAGCGTTACCGCACCGCCCTGCGTCTGCTGCCCTCCTACTACCGCGCGGAGCGGGAGGAGGAGATGGTGGAGACCTACCTGCATGGGATCGACGAGCAGGACCGGGACGAGACGCGCCCCGCCTGGGGCGAGGTGGCGAGCATCGCCGCCCTCGCCATCCGCACCCGGATGGGCGCCGCCGGCGCCCCGGCCCGCTACGCCACGCTCGGCTCCACGGTACGACTCTTCGCGCTGCTGAGTGTGCTGCTGCATGCGGCCTCCGCGCTGACCGAACGGGCCCTCTTCCTCACCTGGTTCGGAGGCGCCCCCGGGGCGGACCGGGAGTTGTCCCTGGGCGGCTTCACCGGGCACGGCGCGGTATCGGGGCTGTACCAGGCGGCGTTGTGGCTGCTCCCGCTGGTCTGGACGGTGGTCTATGTGGCGCTGTTGCGCGACCGCAAGCGCACCGCCGTCGTCTTCGCCATCCTCGCGGCCCTTCCTGACCTGATGTCAGCCATACAGGACGTGGGCGGCGGATGGGGCACCGTGACGGTCGCCCTCTCACTCGCGGCCGCGGTGTTCTCCTGGCTGACCGTCCTCGCGCTGTGCTGCGGCTTCCACTGCGACGCCCCGCGTGCCCGGCTCCCGCTGGAGTCATCCGGGCTGGTCTTCATGGGCGCCTGCGTCCTCATTGGTGCGTCGAACGTGGTGTGGCCTGAGGTTGCGGTCACGGGAGGGACCGGCGGTGCGGCATTCATCGCCGCGGCCGCCGTGTGGCTGCTCGTCCGGAGCCGGTCACCGAAGCACGTGGCAGACCCCGCACTGCCCCTCGCGCTGGCCACGCTCGGCCTCGCCGTCCTCATAGAGCAAACTCTCACCCTCACGTTCGCGCTCCAGGCCCACGCCCCCGGCTCGCTCATCACCGCCGCCACCGTGCAGGCGGGCATCATCGCCGTCCTGGCGGCAGCCCTGGCCACCACCGGCACCCGCCGCCTGACCGCACGGTTCAAGACCGGCTGACCAGGCAACCGGCCCCGTTGCTACCGCCGCTGGCGTAGGTCGACGCGTTGAGCCAGGCGTACCGGGCACCGGCTTTCTGGTGCTGTCGTGCCGGAGGCGGTCGAGGGGCAGCCGGGCTATGCGCTTCCTCTGCCGCCGGCTATTTCGGGTGGGGGCTATGTAGTGCGGGTTGGCTGGGGTGGATTTCGACCGGCAGGCCGGGTGCCCCCTAGGCCTGCTCCTCGTCCGTAGCGCCGAGGTATTCCGGCTTTTCGGTGGCGGCACCAAATGCCACCCAGTCGACTTTGATGCGGTTGTCGCGGCTGCCCCGGCTGAGTGAGTAACCGAATTTCTGGCCCGCGCCGACGGGGAGCATGGCGGAAGCGCTGTCTGTACCTGGCGGGCAGTGTGCCTGTGCATTGAAGCTTGCGTCTCCGCCCCAGAGAGTGGCCTTGCTGCTCCCTTCACTGGTGCGGACAGTCACGGTCACCCATCCGAATGTGGGGGCTGTCCAGCTCTGCTGCAGTTCTCCCACCGTGTCTGATCCAAGAGAGGCCAGATCCCACTTTCTGAATGCGTCGGTGGCCTTCCTGACGGCGAGTTCGCCTTGCAGGGTCGTGGTCCCGTGCACCGTGAGGCTGCCGACGACGAGGTCGGGTTTGATGACGGTGACCTGGGCGGAGAGAATCCGGACGACGGGGTTGGTGGGGTCGCCGGTGATGCCGCGGAGGTAGAAGGTGGTGTCGGATCTGATGCCTTCGAGCTCCAGGCTGGTGCGGTTGGTGACGTCGCGGTTGACGTCGCCGTAGAGCAGTTCGTACGTGGCGTTGGCGGAGCGTTCCCAGGTGAGTTTGACGTCGCCGCCGTTTTGGATGATGGATGGCTCGCACAGGAAGTTGCGCAGGTAGAAGTCGGCGGGGAACTTGCCGAGGTTGAAGACGGTGGGCCGGTCCTGGAAGGCGGAGCTTCCGGTGCGGGAACGTTCGGTGACGGTGATCGGGGCCGTGCCGACCTTGCGGCTGATGGGGATGTCGGACAGCTGGATGGTGAACCCGGTGTCGGGGCCGATGGGGCGTGGCTGCCGGCGGGCGCGCAGACGAATTCCTTGGCGGCCGCGTCCAGGCGCACGGTCCAGCCGGTGAGGCTGATCCGCGGGCTGATCTTGGTCAGGTCGGTGGCGAGGTCCGGCGCCATCGTCCCCGCCGGCACCTTCACCCTGATCCACTCGACGTCGGCGGGGGTTCCGCTCTGCCGGGCGACGGAGATGACGATTTCCCCGGTCTCCTCGGGGGCCTGCGGGTTCTCCGGTGAGGCCTTCAGCGGGCTGGGCGTGGTGGTGACGGTGCAGGAGAGCAGGGGGTCGTTGGCGGCAGTGCCTGTGTCATGCAGCTGGACGACCAGGGTCACGGAAGACTCCTCGGGATTCGATGGGATTCGCTGGCCGCGCCGCCCAAGATGAGCCGGCGCGCAGAGCGGAAATAGGCCCAAGCCGCCAATCCGGGGAGCAGAAGCAGAATCGGCGGGTGAGAGAAATCCCCTCTCGGGCGCGAATGTCGCCGCCCAGAGCGTCGGAGAGGCGGCCAGGTGGGACACTTGGCTGCAGGTGGCTTGGCCATCACCTTTTGCGCAGCCCCTGGGATTTCGCCGCCTGGATGCTCGCGGCCTCCTGGGGTACAGGCCTTTCGGTGGCGTGAACCGAGTAGTTAAGTGTCCCGGCGCCCCATTCCCCAATCAGGAGATAGGCAGGTCGCCGTCACCGAAGGACCACCACTGGATAAGTGCCGAACCTACCGTCGAGGGCCACTGAAGCTGTACTTTACTGCCCATCATCACGGGCAGAACATGCGGGCGTCCACCATCCTCTGAGAAATATGTACGCCCCGCATTATTGTGGATAATGGAGATTTGAAGCCTGCTCGCGGTGGCGAGGACAGTGAGAATTCCGTCGCTCAATGCCATCCTCGACTGCGGCCATTTGTCCGTCGGCGCAGAAACCCCGCGAAGGCGGAACATCTGCACCTTTCCGCCGACGCGCAGGCCACCGATGTCCAGGTCGGGCCTCAAGACACTGACCTGGGCGGAGATGATCCTCACGACGGGGTTCGTGGGGTCACCGGTGGTGGCGCGCAGGTAGAAGGTCGTGTCTGATGTGATGCCCTCGATGTCGAGGCTGGTGCGGTTGGTGACGTCCCGTTCGACGCCCGGGTAGAGCAGTTCGTACGTGGCGTTGGCGGAGCGTTCCCAGGTGAGTTTGACGTCGCCGCCGTTCTGGATGATGGATGGCTCGCACAGGAAGTTGCGCAGGTAGAAGTCGGCGGGGAACTTGCCGAGGTTGAAGACGCTGGGCCGGTCCTGGAACGCGGCGCTACCGGTGCGGGACGATTCGGTCAGGGTGACGGGGGCGGTGCCGACCTTGCGGCTGATCGGGATGTCGGACAGCTGGATGGTGAAGCCGAGGTCCGGGCCGATCGGCGTATGACTGGCCGCGGGCGAGAACACGAACTCCTTGGCTGCGGCGTCCAGACGGCCGCTCCAGCCGGCGAGGGTGATCCGCGGCGTGACCTTCGCCAGATCGGTGGCGAGGTCCGGTGACATGGTTCCGGCGGGCACCTTGAGCCGGATCGACCTCACATCCGCCGGCGTACCACTCTGCCGAGAAGCCGAGATGACAACCTCCCCGATCTCCTCCGGAGCCTGCGGATTCTCCGGTGACGCCTTCAACGGACTCGGAGTGGTGGTCACCACGTACGACAACAGCGGATCGTTCGCGGCGGTGCCTGCGTCCTGCATCTGGACGACCAGCGTCATGGGAAGCTCCTAGGGGATTGGCCGTGCCGCCCCGGCCTGGGGCGGCACGGAATGATGGCGCCGGCGAGTGGTCAGTGCTCAGCACGACTGTGTGCGACGGCGTCGTCCAGGGTGAGGAAGCCGGAGCGGATCTCGGGTTCGGCCAGGGGCAGGTCGTACTGGTCCTGGCTGAGGATCGGCAGCCTCTCCCGGTCTCCGCCGCGGTTCTCGGACCACGTCCAGGTGCCGACGACGCCCGCCGGGCTCGGCATCAGGACGGTCTCCTCGCTTTCGCCCTGCGAGCCGCGAAGGCTGGTGGTGGCGGCCAGGAGCGGTCCGGTGCGGAAGTTCACGCTCATGCGGGCGATGGCCTGGTCGGTGAACTCCTGCGGGACGAAGACCTTCTTGGTGGCGAGGATGTCGGTGGTGGCGTGCACGGCCGCCCGTGGGTCCAGCAGCACGGTGGCGACCGCGGTGCTGTGTTCTCCGAAGTCCAGCTCCAGGCTGGGCAGTTCGCCGATCGGCCGCAGGTAGTCCCCGCCGCCGGCGGACGGGTCGACGACGGTCTCGAAGTGCTCGTAGTCGTCGTCGAGAACGTAGCCGACCAAGCCGTCGTCGCTCTGCTGCGCTTCGCCGAGGCGGATCGCCCACGGGTAGGTGGGCAGCTGGGAGGGGGACGGCTGGAAGAGGTTCTGCCAGCTGACGTCGGTGCGCAGGGGGCCGCGCAGGTTCAGGGTGAGACGGGTGCGGACCAGGGCGAGAGGGCGGCCGAGGAGGAAGCCGAGGCCGGGGTCGGCCGAGCCTTCCGGGTCGATGGTCTGCAGGGCCTGGTCGAGGGTGGCGCGGAACGCGTCGAAGGTCTGCGGGCCGCGGGTCCTCACGGCGTTGAGCAGCCGGTAGGGGTGGGGGGCCACCGTTTGCAGCTGTTCGAAGCGGGTCACCTCGGAGCCGGGCAGGGCGGACCAGGTGACCTCTCGCCGGCCGGTGCTGTTCAGGGTGACGCGCAGTTCGCCGAGTGCGGCGCCGTCGGGGGAGTGGACGACGAGGGACTGATCGAGGCGGTTGTGCAGCAGCCAGGAGCAGACCGGGTTGGTGCCGGGGGTCAGGTCGGTGTCCTCGTCGGTGGTGGCGGCGAGGAAGTCGAAGCGCAGCCGGGCCGGCTGGAGCAGGCGCGGCCCGAGCTCGACCAGCCGGTCGGAGTCGTCGCCGCTGACGGGGTGGGCCGGGCGCATGGTGTCGGGCATCTCGGGGCGGAAGTGCGCCGGGTTGGTGATGAGGTTGACGGAGCGTCCGAAGCGGTCGACGACAGCCAGGTCGAGAAAGGCGAGCTGGCCGGCGCGCAGGTCCTGGAAGGTGGAGACGGGGTCGGGGTCCCAGTCGCTGGCCTTCAGGGGGCCGGGGTCCGGCGGGGGGTAGTCGCCGTTGCCGATGAGGGTGGCGAGGTCGCCGGTGGGCTGGAGGCCGGCCAGAGGCTGGCGTTGGGCGATGGCGGCACCGAAGCCGTCGAGGGTCTGGGAGAGGTAGTTCGCCTCGCGTGCCTGGGAGCGCACCTGCCGCAGGGCGTCGGCGGGCAGCTGGTCGCGCACGCGGGCGTAGCTCTGCAGGGTGCCGTCGACGAGGTGGCCGGCGCTGGGGGCGAGGGTCTGGCGGCCGGAGACGACCAGTGGGGTGCCGGGTTCTCCGGTGCCCTTCCACCGGTAGCGGGAGCCGTCGATGAACTCCCAGTGCGCCGTGTCGCCGTCGCGCAGCGGCAGGGGGAAGTACTCGGCCTTCCAGAGCAGGAACAGCGGCTGCCAGGGCATCGCCCAGGGTGCGGTGCCGTACTCGGGCAGGGTGCCGGTGACGTCCCGGATCGCTCCGCTGCGCAGGGCGCGCTCCAGGATGAGGAACTCGCTGAGCAGCGCGGGGAAGCAGGGCGGCTGCTGTCCGGTCAGGTTGATCTGGGCGGCGACCGCCGCGACGTCGGTGGTGGTGATGCCGGAGGCGCGGGTGACCACGCGTTCGGGGGTGCGGCAGGGCAGGGCGCTGTCCCGGGTGAGCGGGGCGTGGAGGTTGGCGCCCTCCAGGGTGAGGACCGGGTCGGCGCTGTACTCGAAGTCCTCGGCGGGCACCCGGATCAGGCGGCGGGCGGCACGGGCCCCGTAGGCCGGATACAGGGCGTCGATGCGCGCCGCCAGCTCCGCCTCGCTCTTGCCCCAGGGCAGCTCGGCGCGCTGCTCGGCCAGGTCGCGGGCGAGGGCGACGACACGTCCGGCTGCGCCGTTCGCGTTGCCCAGGTCGAGTTCGTCGTCGATGCGGCCGGTGAACTCGGCGGACTTCTTCGTCAGGTGGGTGAGCCACCACAGGTGGTAGAGGTGTTCGCGGGCGGTGTCGAGTTCGGCTTCGGTGGCGTCGTGGGCGGCTTGGCGGCGGTTGAGGCCGGCGACGGTGTCGGCTTCCGCCGCCCGGGCCGCGCGGGAGGTGGTGCGGCCGGTCTCCTCGCCGCGTTCGCCGATGAACCAGCGGTAGCCGCCGGGGACGGGGCCGAAGGCGCTGTCGTGGGCGCGGCGGTCGGTGAGGATGTCGGCCTCGGGCCGGTCGCGTTCCTCCAGGGCGTCGATGCCGCCGAGCAGGAAGGCCCGGAACAGGCCGGCCTCGTCGGCGGACAGGGCGCCCTGTCCGTCGGCCTGGGCGCCGAGTTCGGCGACGGCTTCGGCGATGCTGTTGGACACGATCGGCGTGACCTGGTCAGGGCGGGGGCAGGCGGGCTCTGACTCGGGGACGGTGCCGGTCAGGTCCCAGTCCAGGCCCAGGACCGTTCCGGAGTAGACGGAGGAGCGGATGCCGCTGCCGGAGCCGACGGGCGGCGTCCACTGCAGGCGCTCCAGCAGCGCGGTGAGGTCGTCGGTGCCGGCGAGGATGTCACTGTCCGGCTGGGCGTACCAGCCGGCGACGAAGTAGCTGAGCCGCTCCCGTACGGGCAGTTCACCCTCGGGTGTGTCCAGGAGGGTGTCGTGGAGGGAGAAGACGTTGCTGTTGTAGGGCTGGAAGACCGAGAAGGTCAGCAGTCCGGGGCCGATCGCCGTGAGGAACGGCGCCCGGCGGGCGGTGGGCTCGCGCCATGGGCCGGTGAGTTCATGGCACTTGCCGATCAGCGTCGCTGACGGTTCGTCACTGTCGGGGTCCTGGAAGGAGACGGTGCCGTCCATGGGGTCGAGGTAGTCGCTCTCGACGATCCAGGCCTTGAGCGTGCGGGTGCTGTCGGTGTGGCGGACGACGAGCCACCGGTTGGGCACCAGCGGGAAGTCGCCGATGCCCTCCTCCTCGTCGTGGCGGCCGCGGGTGAGGGCGGCGGGCAGTTCCCACTGGAGGTAGACGCCGAGGCGGTCCTCCCGGCCGGTCCACTCCTCGGGGCCGGCGAACGGGGCGGGCTCCGGGGGGACGCCTTCGCCGATATCCCTGAAGTTGGTGATCCACCGGTGGAAGACGTGCGGGGTTCCGGTGTCGCGGGTCTGCCGGTTCACGGCGAGGGCCGCGACCTCGACCGGCACGATGAGGGTGTTGTCCACGGACATGACCCGGGTCCTTTCGTCGGTGCGGGGGTGGTCGGGCTCAGGGCCGGGAGAAGGTCTGTGCCTGCGGCGCGTTGATCATCTGCAGGGCGAACTGCGCGGAGGAGATCCGTGCCACCCCGTGCGCGCGGGACAGCGCGGGCAGCAGCGCATCGCCGGTGCCGTCGACGTTGAGGACGTCCCGCCCGCCCGGGCGCAGGAAGCGGGCGAAGCCGGCCGGCTGGGGGAACTCGCCCAGAGGGTGACCGATCCGGTCCCCGGTGATCTCGCGGAGCTCGATGGTGCCGAGGTCGCCGATGCCGAAGCACAGTCCGCGCGGGGGTTCGGCCAGCTCGAAACGGTCGATGACCTCCGGGTAGAGCAGCAGGCGGGTCTCCAGGCCGAACACCGCATCGCGGACGGGCTCGACGAGGCGCGTGCCCTGGTAGGCGGCGACGATGGTGTGGGGCCAGTTCGGGACCAGGCTGGAGTTGATCAGCACCGCGCACTTCGGGACCGGCCCGCCACCGGTCGCGAGGGCGTTGAGGTCGGCGTCCAGGGCGTGGCCGACGCCGACGCTCAGCGCGCCGTCGACGGCCGCCCGCACCCAGCCGGGGTCGACGTAGGCGAAGCGGATGCTCTCGGCCGGCAGCGCGCGCGGGTCGGGGACCAGGTGGGACAGGCTCAGCAGCTCCAGACGGCGCAGCGCGTCCAGCCAGGCGGTGACCTTCGCGAAGTCGTCCGGGGCGGCCTGGGTGAGGAGGGCGGCGACGCCGGGCTGGGCCAGGACGGCACGCGCGTCACCGGGGCTGCGGCGGGCGCGCGCC
>NZ_JBSFJF010000115.1:0-16678 GCF_053597915.1 Streptomyces sp. NPDC001219
GGCCCGGGAACCGATCGGTTCCCGGGCCCCTCGCGTGTGTGCGGAGGCGTCCCGTCAGCGGCGGTGGCGCGGTCCCCCGCGGGGAGGCTCGGTGGCGGCCTCCCCGCTCCCGGCCGTCAGGTCCGGGGGGAGGCCGGCGGCGGCCCGGTCGAGCGTCTCGCGCTCGCCGCGGCGCCGCTCCTCGGCCTCCTGCTCGGCCTTCTCCTTCGCTTCCATCTCCGCGAAGACGTCGATCGGCGCCGGTGCCTTCGCCAGGAAGACCCAGGTGAGATAGACGGCGAGCAGGAACGGCGGGATCTTCAGCGCGACCAGCACCCAGCCGAGCTGGGTGGTGTCCGCCCACCAGTACAGCGGGAAGAGGATCGCGCACTTGGCGAGCAGGATCAGCCCCCAGGCCCAGCTGGCCTTCGCGTACGCCTTCTTCCGGCCCGGGTTGCGGGTGCGCCAGGAGAGGTTCTCCTTGAACACCGGCCCCAGGATCAGCCCGATCAGCGGGACGCCCGCGAGCGTCGTCAGGATGTAGGCGAAGGCCAGCCCGAGGGTGTAGAGCATGCCCGGCAGATAGAAGTCCTTGGCGTTGCCGGTCATCATCGCGAAGACCACACCGAAGGCCACCCCGAAGACGCCGCTGAAGGCGTGCTTGACGGTGTCCCTGCGGACCAGCCGGAGGATGCCCAGCACCAGCGAGACGGCCAGCGCGGCGATCGCCGAGACGTGCAGGTCCTTGTTGATCGTGAAGATCGTCACGAACAGCAGGCCGGGGACGACGGTCTCCACCATGCCCCGTACCCCGCCGAACGCCTCGAACAGCGCCGCCTCGGTCACCTGCCTGCCGTCGGCGGCCGGTTCGGTGCCCGGGGCGGGCGAGGCGGGTGGGGGGCCTGCGGAGGCGTCGTGATCGGCCTGCGCGTCAGTCGTCGGTCGGTCGTAAGACGTCACCGGCTACTCCTGTCCGAGCGGTCGGAGTTCGTACTTCGGATTGAAGAGCACCCGGCGTCCGTGGCTCAGGGAGACGCGGCCCGAGGCGATGAGCTTGCGGCCCGGCTCTATCCCCGCGATGGAGCGGCGTCCGAGCCACACCACGTCGAGGGCGGCGGAGCCGTCGAACAGCTCCGCCTCCAGCGCGGGCACACCGGCGCGGGGCCGCAGCGTCACATGCCGCAGGGTGCCGGTGACCTTCACTATCTGCCGGTCGTCGCAGTCGCAGATACGGGTGCATCCCGCGTCCTGCGCGTCCTGTTGCAGCTCGGCGGACTGCAACTCCTCCTCGGAGGAGGACAGCCTGTCGAGCAGCCGGCGGAATCGACCGGCCGGCTTCTCGGATCGGGTCCCAGCACTCATGAGCCCAGCGTACCGGTGGCCGGGGCCCGGGATCACGGCCCGCACACGGAGTTCGTACCCGGCTCACAAAGCCGCGTCCGGCCGCCGGGGCGCTACTGCTCGAACCGGTAGCCCATCCCCGGCTCCGTGATGAAGTGCTTCGGATGTGAGGGGTCGCTCTCCAGCTTGCGGCGGAGCTGCGCCATGTACACCCGGAGGTAGTTGGTCTCGGTGCCGTACGACGGGCCCCAGACCTCCTGGAGCAGCTGCTTCTGGCTGACCAGCCGGCCCGCGTTGCGGACCAGGACCTCCAGCAGATGCCACTCGGTGGGGGTCAGCCGGATGTCCCGGCCGCCGCGGTTGACCTTCTTCGCGGCGAGATCAACGGAGAAACCTTCCGTCTCCACGATCACCTCGTCGTCCGCCGGTCCGGTCGGCTCGGCCCGGCGCACCGCCGCCCGCAGCCGGGCCAGCAGCTCGTCCATGCCGAACGGCTTGGTGACGTAGTCGTCCGCGCCGGCGTCCAGCGCCTCCACCTTCTCGTCGGAGGTCTGCCGGGCGGAGAGCACCAGGATCGGCACCCGCGTCCAGCCCCGCAGCCCCTTGATCACCTCGACCCCGTCCATGTCGGGCAGGCCGAGGTCCAGGACGATGACATCGGGGTGGCGGGCGGCGGCGAGTCTGAGGGCGGTGGCCCCGTCGGGGGCGGCGTCCACCTCATACTTGCGCGCCTTCAGGTTGATCACGAGGGCACGCACGATCTGCGGCTCGTCATCGACCACAAGCACCCGGTTCACTGGCGTTCTCCTCGCGGTGTCGTCTCCCGCCGGGCCGGGCCCGCCGGGCGTGGGATGAGGGGGGTCCGTGCGGCCCGGCTCATGTGGTGGCCTGTGCCGGAAGACCGGGCCGGGCGGGCGGCCGGCCGGGCGCTGCCCGGAGCGTCAGGACCATGGTCATCCCGCCGCCCGGGGTGTCCTCGGCGGCGAGTGTGCCGCCCATCGCCTCCGCGAAACCGCGCGCCACCGCCAGCCCCAGGCCCACCCCGGCACCGCGCGGCGCGTCTCCGTAGCGCTGGAAGGGCTCGAAGATCCGGTCCTTGGCGCTGTCCGGCACCCCCGGGCCGCGGTCGGCGACCCGCAGCTCCACCCGGTCACCGAGCGCACTCGCCGAGACCAGCACCGCCGTCCCGTCCGGGCTGTACTTCACGGCGTTCTCGACGAGATTGGCGACCGCGCGTTCCAGCAGTCCTGGATCGACGGCGACGATCGGCAGCTCCTCGGGGATGTCGAGGGTGACGCAGCCCTCCGGCACGCCGCCGAGCGCCATCGGCACCACCTCGTCGAGGTCGATCTCCCGGATCAGCGGAGTGACCGTGCCGGTCTGCAGCCGGGACATGTCCAGCAGATTGCCGACGAGGTGATCCAGCCGGTCGGCGCCCGCCTCGATGCCCGCCAGCAGCTCCGCCTCGTCCTCCTGGGACCAGGCGACGTCGTCGGAGCGCAGGGAGGTCACGGAGGCCTTGATGCCCGCCAGCGGGGTCCGCAGGTCGTGGCTGACGGCGGCCAGCAGCGCCGTCCTGATGCGGTTGCCCTCGGCCAGCTCCCGGGCCCGCTCCGCCTCGCCCACCAGCCGCTGCCGGTCCAGTACGACGGCGGCCTGGGCGGCGAACGCGGCCAGCACCCGGCGGTCCTCGGCGGGCAGCACCCGGCCGGTCAGCGCCAGCGCCATGTGGTCGCCCACCGGCATGTCGACATCGGCGTCCTCGGGGCGCCGCAGCGGCGTGCCGTGGTCGGTGCCGGCCCGGCCCGCGCAGGTCCACGGCTCGACGTCACCGGCCCGCTCCAGCAGCGCCACGGTCTCCATCCCGAAGGTCTCGCGCACCCGCTCCAGCAGGGCGTCCAGCGTCGTCTCCCCGCGCAGCACACTGCCCGCGAGAAACGACAGGATCTCCGACTCGGCGCGCAGCCTGGCGGCCTGGTGGGTGCGGCGCGCGGCGAGGTCCACCACGGAGGCGACCGAGACGGCCACCGCGAAGAAGATCACGATGGCGACGAGGTTCTTGGGGTCACTGACCGTGAGGGTGTGGGTGGGCGGGGTGAAGTAGAAGTTCAGCAGCAGCGAGCCGACCGCGGCCGACGCCAGCGCCGGCAGCTGCCCGCCGAGCAGCGCGGCGAGGACCGTCAGGAAGAGGAAGAGCAGCACGTCGTTGGCCAGACCGGGACCGTTCCCGATGCCGGTCAGCAGCAGCGAGAGCAGCACCGGGCCGACGACGCCGACGAGCCAGCCGGAGATGATCCGGGTCCGCCCCAGCCGCGCACCGCGCGCCACCGGCAGCCCCCGGCCCTTGGCGACCTCGTCGTGGGTGACGATGTGCACATCGAGGTCCGGCCCGGAGTCGCGGGCGACCGTCGCGCCCACCCCCGGCCCGAAGACGTACTGCCAGGCCTTGCGGCGACTCGAACCCAGCACGATCTGGGTGGCGTTGACGCCCCGTGCGAACTCCAGCAGCGCGCTCGGTATGTCGTCGCCGATGACGTGGTGAAACGTCCCGCCCAGGTCCTCCACCAGGGTGCGCTGGACGGCGAGTTCCTTGGGCGAGGCCGAGGTCAGCCCGTCGCTGCGCGCTATGTAGACGGCGAGCACCTCACTGCCCGAGCCCTTGGCCGCCACCCGGGCGGCGCGGCGGATCAGCGTGCGCCCCTCAGGACCGCCGGTCAGTCCGACGACGATGCGCTCACGCGCCTGCCAGGTGGAGCGGATCGAATGCTCCGCGCGGTACTCCTGCAGATACTCGTCCACCCGGTCGGCGACCCACAGCAGCGCCAGCTCGCGCAGCGCCGTGAGGTTGCCCGGCCGGAAGTAGTTGGACAGGGCGGCGTCCACCTTGTCGGGCTGGTAGATGTTGCCGTGCGCCATACGACGGCGGATCGCCTGTGGCGACATGTCGACAAGTTCGATCTGGTCGGCCCTGCGGACGATCTCGTCCGGCACGGTCTCCCGCTGCCGCACACCGGTTATGGACTCGACGACGTCCCCGAGCGACTCCAGATGCTGGATGTTCACCGTCGAGATCACGTGGATGCCGGCTTCCAGCAGCTCTTCGATGTCCTGCCAGCGCTTGGCGTTGCGGGAACCGGGGACATTGGTGTGCGCCAGCTCGTCGACCAGCGCCACGGCCGGCCCGCGCTCCAGGACCGCGTCCACGTCCATTTCGGTGAAGACCGTGCCGCGGTACTCCAGCTCCCGGCGCTGGATCTGCTCCAGCCCGTGCAGCATGACCTCCGTACGGGGCCTGCCGTGGTGCTCGACGAACGCCACGACGGCGTCCGTCCCGCGCTCCACGCGCCGGTGCGCCTCGGACAGCATCGCGTACGTCTTGCCGACGCCCGGTGCCGCGCCGAGATATATCCGAAGCTTGCCGCGTGCCATGGCCCCATTGTCTTACGTGAAGGCCGCCCCCACCGGGCTGAACCTGCTGCGACCCTACCGACCGAACAAGGCGACAAAAGGTGCACTTGGCGACTTCGGGCCTGGTCTTGACGCGACCCTGATGTGGGGGCGGGGAGGGGCTGGGTGGGTGGGGGCATGGGGGTGTGGGGCCTTGTCTCCTGGGGGGCGTTGGGTGCGTGGGTGTGGGGGCGTGGGTGTGGAGGTGCGTGGGTGGGTGGTGCATGGGGTGACGGTGGGTGGGTTGGGGTGGGTGGGTGACGGCGGGTGGGTGCGGGGGCCGGTTGGGTGGCGGCTGTCGCGTGGGGAGGGGGGTGTGTGTTGGTTGGGTGGCGGTGGTGGTGGTCAGGAGGGGGCGGGACGGGAAAGGTGTGGGTCAGGGGCGGGTGGCGGGTGCGGTGTCGGTGGAGCCGACGGTCGGGAGGCCGTTTCGGTCGGTGTCGGGAGGCTGCTTCGGTCGGGGGGCTGCTTCGGCCGGGCGCGGCCCGTACGGACACATGCGGGCGGGCGCCGCGCGAAGAGGTACGCGGCGCCCGCTGTGACGTCCGGCAGAAGCCGGACCCGGTCGGCGCACACCACGCACCGCGGTACGGCGGCCACCCCGGCGGCGCAGAGCGCCCGGTCATGCCTCCATGACACCGGCCGGGGCGGAGTCCCACCAGCCCAAGGCGCTTTCTCTGACGCATCGCTGACGCCGAGCGGCCGGAGGGAGATGAGGGGGTGAGCCACGGCGAGAAAACGCTGTCGCCCGGCCCCCGGCCGACTGCGACGATGCCCTACATGACCGAGGCACATCTGACGACGCCCCGCATCGACGTACGCATCGCCCACACCGCCGACCTGGACGCCACCACCCTCAAGGCGGCCCGCGCCCTCCTCTACGACGTCTTCGACGACATGACCGCGGAGGATTGGGAGCACGCACTCGGCGGGCTGCACGCCCTGATCCACGAGGACGGCGAACTGATCGGACATGCCAGCGTCGTCCAGCGACGCCTGCTGCACGGCGGCCGGGCGCTGCGCTGCGGCTACGTGGAGGGCGTGGGCGTACGCGCGGACCGGCGCGGCCGCGGGCACGGCGCGGCCCTGATGGACGCCCTGGAGCGGGTGGTGCACAGCGGCTACGACCTCGGCGCGCTCGGCGCCGCCGACGAGGCCGCGGCCTTCTACGCGGCCCGTGGCTGGCAGCGGTGGCGCGGCCGCTCCTGGGCACTCACCCCGGACGGCGTCCAACGCACCGCCGACGAGGACGGCTGCATCTACGTCCTGCCCGCCGCGGCCACCCCACTCGACCTCGACACCGACCTCACCTGCGACTGGCGCGACGGCGACGTGTGGTGATGCGGGGTGGGATGTCCCTGGTGGGGGCCTCCCTGGTGGGGGCCCTCCCCCTCCCCCTCCCCCTCCCTCCCCCGCTCCTCACCCCACCCCCGCCCCCGTACTCACCTCCGTGATCACGCCGTCGCTCAGCTCCAGGACGCGGTCGGCCAGGCCCAGGAGGTTGGCGTCGTGGGTGGCCACCAGGGCCGTCACACCCTCGCTGCGGACGACGGCCCGCAACAGGTCCATCACCTCCATGCCGGTCTCGGCGTCCAGTTGCCCGGTCGGCTCGTCGGCTATGAGCAGCGCGGGCCGGTTGGCGAGTGCACGGGCGATGGCCACACGTTGCTGCTGACCGCCGGAGAGTTCACCGGGCCGCTGCGCGGCATGGTCGGCCAGGCCCACCAAGGACAGCAGGAGCCCGACACGGTCCTCACGCTCGCGCGGTGGGACCTTGCGCAGCCGCAGCGGCACCCCGACGTTCTCCGCGGCGCTGAGTATCGGTATGAGCCCGAACGACTGGAAGACGAACCCGATGCGGTCGCGGCGCATCTCCAGCAGCCCGCTCTCGCCGAGGTCGGCCAGCGCCGTCCCGTCCACGGTGACCCGCCCCGAGTCGGGAGTGTCCAGGCCGCCGATGAGGTTGAGCAGAGTGGTCTTGCCCGATCCGGAACGGCCGCGCAGGGCGACCAGTTCACCCCGCGGGACGCGGCAGGACACCCCACGTAAGGCGTGTACGGCGCCGGCGCCGGAACCGTGGCTGCGGTGCAGATCCTCGACGACGACCATGGCCCCGACCGCCACCGCCCCGGTATCGGCCACCCCCGCACTCACCCCCTCCGCCGACGCCTCATGCGCCTCGTACGCCTTGCTCCGCGCCCTGCCCCTACGCCCGTTCCCGCCCGACGTGCTTCCCCCGCCGTTCATGCTCCGCTCCCCCATTCCGCTCACGCACCACTCCCGGCACCGGCCCGGCCACTGCCGCAACCACGACCTGCCGCGCCAACCGGCCTCACCCGCACCCGCGTTGACCGTTCCTGCTCATCGGCCTCAAGCTGCCTGCCGGTTGCGTCAGTATGCGTAGCGCGCGCTCCGGCAAGCAACGCCTGTGGATAACTCTCGGACCGGCTCCGCCGCACACTCCGGCCCACCCGGAACCGGCCCGGCTCAGCTCACCGTCACCCGCCACGGCATAGCCAGTCGACCGCGGGCCGCGCCCTCCCCCACCCAAAAACGACCAAGCGGCCCCGAACCATCTCCCAGGGCCGCCCGTCGTGCCCGCACCAACACCGAGCCAGCCGCCTCGGCGCCACCCCACACCACACCACCCAACTCAGCCGACCGCACACCATGACCCGTTCACGGTCACCGAGCCCGACGGCCCCCACTCACCCCTTCCCCGCCCCCTCCGCCAGCTCCCTCAGCGCCACGTTCAGCTCCAGGACGTTCACCCGCGGCTCGCCCAGGAAGCCGAGGGTGCGCCCGTCGGTGTGTTCCTTGACCAGCTTGTCCACGGTGCCGGCGGGGAGGTGGTTCCGCCGGGCGACCGTGGCGGCCTGCAGTGCGGCGTAGGCCGGGGAGATGTCCGGGTCGAGGCCGGAGCCGGAGGAGGTGACGGCGTCCGCCGGGACCTTCGACTCGGGGACTCCGTAGGTGACGGAGACCCAGTGCTTGCGCTCCTTCACCGCCTTGATGAGGTCGGTGTTGGTGGCGCCCAGGTTGGAGGCGCCGGAGACCTGGAGGTCGTACCGGGTGTTGACGCCGTTGGCCTTGTTGCTGCCCAGTCCCGCCGAGGGGCGTGGCTGGAAGTACCGCAGGTCGGGGACCGGATTGCCGTCCTTGTCCGTGCCCTTGTCGTAGCGCTGCCCGATGAGCGAGGAGCCGACGGCCTTGCCCTGGTGGCTCACCTCGGAACCGTTGGCCTTATGGGGGAACGCCGCCTGTGCCACCCCTGTGACCAGCAGCGGGTAGAGGACGCCACAGACCACGGTCAGTACGAGCAGGGCGCGCAGGCCCGCCCCGATCAACCGGGCGGTGTTGCGTACGGAGTTGTTCACGGCGGTCACCCGGTTCCGGGGAGGAGAGAGAGCAGCAGGTCGATGAGTTTGATGCCGATGAAGGGCGCGATCAGGCCACCGAGTCCGTAGACCGCCAGGTTGCGCCGCAGCATCTTGTCGGCGCTCACGGGGCGGTACTGCACGCCCTTGAGGGCGAGCGGTACCAGCGCGACGATGATCAGGGCGTTGAAGATGATCGCCGAGAGGATCGCGGAGTTGGGGCTGGACAGCCGCATGATGTTGAGGGTGTCCAGGCCCGGGTAGGCCACCGCGAACATCGCCGGGATGATCGCGAAGTACTTCGCGACGTCGTTGGCGATGGAGAAGGTCGTCAGCGCGCCCCGGGTGATGAGCAGTTGCTTGCCGATCTCGACGATCTCGATGAGCTTGGTCGGGTTGGAGTCCAGGTCCACCATGTTCCCGGCCTCCTTGGCGGCCGAGGTGCCCGTGTTCATGGCCACTCCGACGTCCGCCTGGGCCAGCGCGGGTGCGTCGTTGGTGCCGTCGCCGGTCATCGCGACCAGCTTGCCGCCGGCCTGTTCGCGCTTGATGAGCGCCATCTTGTCCTCGGGCGTGGCTTCCGCGAGGAAGTCGTCCACGCCCGCCTCGTCGGCGATGGCCTTGGCCGTCAGCGGGTTGTCGCCCGTGATCATGACGGTCTTGATGCCCATCTTGCGCAGCTCGGCGAAGCGTTCGCGCATGCCGTCCTTGACGACGTCCTTGAGGTGGATGACACCCAGGACGCGGGGGCCGCGCTCGTCCTCCAGGGCGACCAGCAGCGGGGTGCCGCCGGCCTGGGAGATCGCGTCGGTGAGCTGCTGGGCGTCGTCGGCGACGGTGCCGCCGCGCTCCTTGACCCAGGCGATGACCGAACCGGAGGCCCCCTTACGGACCTTGCGGCCGTCGACGTCCACACCCGACATCCGGGTCTGCGCGGTGAACGGCACCCATGCGGCGTCCGTCAGCTCGCCCTGATGCCGCTCACGGAGGCCGTACTTCTCCTTGGCGAGGACGACGACGGAGCGGCCCTCGGGGGTCTCGTCGGCGAGCGAGGACAGCTGGGCGGCGTCCGCGACCTCGGCCTCCGTGGTGCCGCGTACGGGGACGAACTCGGCGGCCTGGCGGTTGCCGAGGGTGATGGTGCCGGTCTTGTCGAGCAGCAATGTCGACACATCGCCCGCGGCTTCGACGGCGCGGCCGGACATGGCCAGCACGTTGCGCTGCACCAACCGGTCCATCCCGGCGATGCCGATGGCGGAGAGCAGTGCGCCGATCGTCGTCGGGATCAGGCAGACCAGCAGCGCGAGCAGCACGATCATGGACTGTTCGGCGCCGGCGTAGATCGCGAACGGCTGGAGGGTGACCACCGCCAGCAGGAAGACGATGGTGAGCGACGCGAGCAGGATGTTCAGCGCGATCTCGTTGGGGGTCTTCTGCCGTGCGGCGCCCTCGACGAGGTTGATCATCCGGTCGATGAAGGTCTCGCCGGGCTTCGTCGTGATCTTGATGACGATGCGGTCGGAGAGCACCTTCGTGCCGCCGGTCACCGCGGAACGGTCACCGCCCGACTCCCGGATGACCGGGGCCGATTCACCGGTGATCGCCGACTCGTCCACCGACGCGACACCCTCGACGACATCGCCGTCACCCGGGATGATGTCGCCGGCCTCGCACACGACCAGGTCGCCGATCCGCAGGTCGGTACCGGGGACCTGCTCCTCGGTGGTGCCGTTCAGCCGGCGCGCCACGGTGTCGGTCTTGGCCTTGCGCAGGGTGTCGGCCTGCGCCTTGCCGCGGCCCTCGGCGACCGCCTCCGCCAGGTTGGCGAAGACCACGGTCAGCCACAGCCAGGCGGCGATCGCCCAGCCGAACCAGTCGGTGGGGGACGTGAGGGCGAAGACGGTGGTCAGGACGGAGCCGACCTCGACCACGAACATCACGGGGGACTTGACCATCACGCGCGGGTCGAGCTTGCGTAGCGCGTCCGGGAAGGACGTGAGCAGCTGCTTGGGGTCGAAGAGACCGCCGCCCACGCGGCCGTCGCCGGGCTTGTGCCCGCTGGGGACGTCCTGGTGCGGGGCGCGCGTCGGAGTAACGGTCGATTGGGAGGCCATGGAGCCGGGCTCCTCCGGTTTCACGGGGGCGGTCATGACAGGCCCTCCGCCAGCGGCCCGAGGGCCAGTGCCGGGAAGTACGTCAGACCGGTGATGATCAGGATCGTGCCGACGAGCAGCCCGGCGAAGAGCGGCTTTTCGGTACGCAGGGTGCCCGCGGTCTCCGGGACCGGCTTCTGCTCGGCGAGCGAGCCGGCCAGGGCGAGCACGAACACCATCGGGAGGAAGCGGCCGAGCAGCATCGCCAGGCCGATCGTGGTGTTGTACCAGGGGGTGTTGGCGTTGAGGCCGCCGAACGCGGAGCCGTTGTTGTTGGCGCCGGAGGTGAAGGCGTACAACACCTCGGAGAAGCCGTGCGAACCGGCGCCCATCGCCTTGGTGTTGAGCATCGAGCCCAGCGCGTCCGGCAGCACCATCGAGGCGGCGGTGAAGCCGAGCACCAGGGTCGGGGTGACGAGGATGTAGCAGGCCGCGAGCTTGATCTCGCGGGTGCCGACCTTCTTGCCGAGGTACTCGGGCGTCCGGCCGACCATCAGCCCGGCGATGAACACCGCGATGACCGCCATGACCAGCATGCCGTAGAGGCCGGAGCCGACGCCGCCGGGTGCGATCTCGCCCAGCATCATGCCGAGCAGCTGGATGCCGCCGCCGAAGGCCGTGAAGGAGGAGTGGAAGGAGTCGACCGCGCCGGTGGAGGTGAGGGTGGTGGCCACCGAGAAGATCGCGGAGGAGCCGACGCCGAAGCGGGTCTCCTTGCCCTCCATGGCGGCGCCCGCGGCCTGCAGGGCCGGCCCGCCGTGCGCGAACTCGGTCCACAACATCAGCGCCGTGAAGCCGAGCCAGATGACGCCCATCGTGGCGAGGATCGCGTAGCCCTGCCTCACGTTCCCTACGAGCTTGCCGAAGGTGCGGGTCAGCGCGAACGGGATGACGAGGATCAGGAAGATCTCGAAGAGGTTGGTGAAGGCGTCGGGGTTCTCGAAGGGGTGGGCCGAGTTGGCGTTGAAGTAGCCGCCCCCGTTGGTGCCCAGTTCCTTGATGACCTCCTGGGAGGCGACCGCACCGCCGTTGGTCTGCTGGGAGCCGCCCATGAACTGGCCGACCTCGTGGATGCCGGAGAAGTTCTGGACGGCGCCGCAGGCGACCAGGACGAGCGCGCCGAGCACGGCGATCGGGACGAGCACCCGCACGGTGCCGCGGACCAGGTCGGCCCAGAAGTTGCCGAGTTCGCCCGCGCGGCGGCCGGTGCCGTCCGTCCGGCGGAGGGCGAAGCCGCGGACGAGGGCGATGGCGACGGCCATGCCGGTGGCGGCGGACACGAAGTTCTGCACCGCGAGGCCGGCGGTCTGGACGACGTGGCCCATGGCCTGCTCGCCGCTGTAGGACTGCCAGTTGGTGTTGGCGACGAAGGAGGCCGCGGTGTTGAACGCCTGGTCCGGGCTGATCGACGCGAAGCCGAGGGACAGCGGCATCCCGCCCTGGAGGCGCTGCAGCAGGTAGAGGACGAGCACGCCCGCCGCGGAGAACGCCAGGACGCCGCGCAGGTAGGCCGGCCAGCGCATCTGGGCGTCCGCGTCGGCGCCTATGCAGCGGTAGATGACCTTCTCGACGCGGAGGTGCTTGGGGGAGCTGTAGACGGCGGCCATGTAGTCGCCGAGAGGGCGGTACGCCAGGGCCAGCGCCGCGACGAGCGCTGTCAGCTGGAGCACGCTTGCGAGGACGGGGCTCATGTGGCCCGCCGCGGCAGCAGCAGTGGACACCTCAGAACCTCTCCGGGAAGACGAGGGCGAGGACCAGATAGCCGAGCAGGGCGACGGCCACGAGCAGCCCGACGATGTTCTCGACGGTCACAGCTTCGCCACCCCCTTGGCGACGAGAGCCACCAGCGCGAAGACCGCGATCGTGACGACGACGAAGGCCACGTCGGCCATCGTGTGCTCCTAGAGGGACGGGGAGGACAGGTCCCCTAGAGCAAAGCGCCGTTCCCACCCCGTGTGACCGTCGTTGACGCCTCCCTTACGGCCATTAGCGCTCCGTTGACGGCTTTCTTACGCCTCACCGCCTGACCTGCACAAACGGAAGGGCCCGCACCCCCCATCGGGGAGTACGGGCCCTGGTGACCGTCGTGATCCGGCCGGGGCCGGGCGCCTTCCCGCGCATCCGGCCGCCGGAGGTGTCAGCGGATCTCGGTGATCTCCGGTCCGCGCTCCAGACGCTCCACGCCGCCGCCGAAGCGCGACTGCTCGACCGGCTCCTGCTGCACACCGTCCGGCACCATCTGGGCGTCGTCCGGCAGCTTCAGGACGATCGGGTCGCGGGGCGCCATCGGGGCCTCGCCACGGATGACCACGGTGTCCCGGAAGATGTGCTCCAGCACGCCCGCGGCCTGCGGCTGCACCGCGCCCTGGCCGGAGATCACACCGCGCAGGAACCACCGGGGGCCGTCGACACCGATGAAGCGCACGACCTGCACACCGTTGGTGCCGTCCGGCAGCTGTACGGGTACCTGGGCGCGCAGCTCCCAGCCCAGCGGGCCCTCGACCTCGTCGATGACCCCGCCCTGCTGGGTGATGCCGGCGGCGATCTCCTCGCGGACCTCGCCCCAGATGCCCTCGTTCTTGGGGGCGGCGAAGGCCTGCAGCTGTACGGCGCTGTCCTGCAGCACCACGGTCGCGGCGACGATGGCGTCGCCGGCGACCTCCACCCGAAGTTCCATGCCCTCGACACCGGGCACGAACAGCCCGCCGAGGTCCACCCGGCCCTCGCCGGGCTCGGAGACCTCCGACGCGTCCCAGGGGCCGTCGGGACGCGGCGCGGGCGGAAGGCTGAGCCGCTGCGCCGCCTCGTCCTCGTCGGCGTCGCTCACCGTTCGCTCGTCGTCGAGCGTGGTGTCCTCGGCCGGCTCTTCAGGAGCCTCGTTCTTCTTGCGACGTCCGAACACGTCACTGTCCTTCCCGGTCGGCACCGACCGATGCGTATTCATTCCCGCCCGTGGAGCCGCCCACCGCCGCATGACCGCCGGTGGAACCGAATCCCCCCTCGGCCCGCGCCGAGCCGGGAAGTTCCGCCACCTCGTGGAAGCGCACCTTCTCGACCTGCTGGACGACCAGTTGGGCGATCCGGTCGAATCGTTCGAACCGCACGCTCTCGCGCGGGTCCAGATTGACCACGATCACCTTGATCTCTCCACGGTACCCGGCATCCACCGTCCCGGGGGCATTCACCAGCGCCAGTCCGCACCGCGCGGCCAGCCCCGACCGGGGGTGCACGAAGGCCGCGTAGCCGTCGGGCAGCGCGATCGACACCCCGGTGGGCAGCACGGTGCGCTCCCCCGGCGCCAGCTCGGCGGCCTCGGTGGTCACCAGATCCACGCCCGCGTCGCCGGGATGCCCGTACGACGGCACGGGCACCTCCGGGTCCAGCCGCCGCAGCAGCACATCCACCGGATTCCGTACCTGACTCACGGGTTCACCTCGAAGGCACGCGCTCGTTTGACCTGGTCCGGGTCGGACATCGCCGCCTGGATCTCCTCGGTCCTGCCGTTGTCGATGAAGTGGTCGACCTTCACCTCGATGAAGACGGCGTCGGCGCGCACCGCCACCGGGCCGTCCGGGCCGCCTATACGCCCCACGGCCTTCGAGTAGATCTTCCTGCCGTGCACGGCGGTGACCCGCGCGTCCAGGTGCAGCACGGTGCCCAGCGGCACCGGCCGCACGAAGTCGGTCTCCAGCCGGCCGGTCACCGCGATCACCCGCAGCAGCCAGTTCAGCGAGCCGAGGGTCTCGTCCAGCGCGGTGGCCAGCACCCCGCCGTGCGCCAGGCCGGGCGCACCCTGGTGGGCCTCCTTGACGGTGAACTCGGCGGTCACGCTCACGCCGTCACCGGCCCGCGCCTCCAGGTGCAGCCCGTGAGGCTGACCCGTGCCACAGCCGAAGCAGCGGTCGTAGTGCGCGCCGAGGAGTTCTCCGGGTGCCGGCGCCTCGGCATGCCGGACCGGAGCGACGGCGTCCGCCGGTGGCGTCAGCCGCGACAGCTCCGTCCTCGTTCTGTCAGTTCCACTCACGAGTGCAGACCCTACCCGCGCGCGTAAGGGGCCCGCGCCGCCGTGCCAAGCTGGAGCCATGCAGTCGTACGAAGAACGTCTCACCGCGCCCCGGTCCTGGTGGGTGATCGCCGCGCTGACCGGCGTCGCCTGCGCCCTGATGCTGCTGCCCGTGGGGACGCTCCCGATGCTCGCCGGGCTGATCGGCGGCGCGGCGCTGGCCGCGGTGGCGGTGAGCACGTACGGCTCGGCGCGCATCCGGGTCGTGGGCGGTGCGCTGATCGCCGGCGACGCGAAGATCCCGGCGGCGGCGCTGGGCGAGGCACGGGCGCTGGACGCGGACGAGGCGCTGGCGTGGCGTACGCACAAGGCCGATGCCCGGGCGTTCATGCTGCTGCGCAGCTACATCCGCACCGCGGTGCGGGTGGAGATCACCGATCCCCAGGACCCGACGCCGTACGCCTATCTCTCGACGCGGGACCCGGAGCGTCTGGTGGCGGCGCTGACGGCCGTACGCGCCTGACCTGCGGGCCGGCGGGGCCGCGTCAGCCGCCCGGCGGGGGCGGGGGGCCTTGGGCCGTCCCGCCGTCCGTCAGGGAAGCCGGACCGGAGTCGGGGAGGGCGTCCCAGGGGACCTGCTTCGTGCGCAGGTCCTTGCGGATCTTCTCGGCGAGTTTCCGGGTGTCCCTGCGGTTCATGAACGCGCCGACGGAGGCGCCGATCATGAACGGGATGAGGTTGGGGAGGTTGCGCAGCGTGCGCTTCATGATCTGCTGGCGCAGTTCGCGCCGCATCTGGACGCCGAGGGCGAAGTTCAGCGAGGCCGGTTTGGTGACGTCGATGCCCCGCTCCTCCGTCCAGGACGTCAGGTAGGCCATGCCCCGCTGCCGGAAGTTCCCGGCGGGCCGGAGGCCGTAGACCTCGTGGAGCTCGGCGATCAGTTTGATCTCGACCGAGGCGACGCCGGTGATCTCGGCGGCCAGCTCGGCCGGCATCGCGGGCGGTACGGGCAGCATGGCTGCCGCGCCGACGCCCGCTCCGACGGTGGCGGTGCCCTTGCAGGCGCCCGCGACGAGCTTGTCGGCCAGGTCCTCGGGGGTCAGTCCGGGGAACTGGGCGCGCAGGGTGGCGAGGTCGCGGACCGGGATGCGCGGGGCGAGGTCGATGATCCGGTCGGCGATCACGGTGAGCGCCGCCCGTACCCTGCCGCCGCCCCGTCCGGCACCGCGGCCGATCATGACGGCGAGCGAGGCCGCGCGGCCTCGCTCCTCTGTTGCACCGGTCATCCGCTCCGTGGGAAGGGCGGTCGGGTCGGCGGGCACGGGCGCGGTTTCCTCGCGTGATCGTGCGCCGGCCGCCGGACCTTCGGCGCCCTTGGGTCCCTTACGGAACGGGTTCACGCCTGCCACGGCGTTGACCCGTTCAGGCCGCGCAGTCGCGGCAGATCGGCTGCCCGTTCTTGTCCTCCGCGGCGAGCTGGCTGCGGTGGTGGACCAGGAAGCAGCTCATGCACGTGAACTCGTCCTGCTGCTTGGGCAGCACACGCACGGCCAGCTCTTCATTGGACAGGTCCGCGCCCGGCAGCTCCAGGCCCTCTGCCTGCTCGAACTCGTCGACGTCGACGGCCGAGGCGGACTTGTCGTTCCGCCGCGACTTCAGCTCCTCGATGCTGTCCTCGTTGAGGTCGTCATCGGTCTTGCGTGGGGTGTCGTAATCCGTAGCCATTTTCGCTCTCCCCCTCTGGGTGTCTGCGGTGTCTCAGCGCTCGTAACGCGTGAGAGGCCGGACTTGTGCCCGACCTGAGGCGGAGATTTTGCCTCACATCAAGGTCTGTTACTCAATCGACACCCAACCGCACCCCTGAAGAGGTGATCGGTTTGGATGGCGATCAGGACCGTACACGGTCCGAATGTCGCACCTCGCGCAGCCCATCACCTGTACTTCCCGTGATCTGACCCCTCGGAAACCCGGACGTCCCCGGGCATTCCGACGGGATTTTCGATCACGGAGCGTAGATGGCCGGAATTTCGCGCCTGTGAGGGATCACACACGCAAAGACCCATGGTCGGACCGGTTTAATTCCGCGCAAAGCGAACTCGGCGAAGGGTGCACGCCGACCCCCCTTCTCGTCAAACCGGGAGGCGAGGCGGCATACGGCCGCGAGACGAGCGATCGTACGCACAGATGTCCGGTGACTGTCCGCGGGGGCGCACAGGGGCTCCAGCGGGCGTACAACCGCCCTCTGGCCTGCGTCAGAGCGGCAGGACGACCCGCATCACCAGCCCGCCGCCCTCCCGCGGACGCGCCGTGATCGTCCCGTCATGCGCCCGCACCACCGACCGCACGATCGACAACCCCAGCCCCACACCCTTGTCACT
>NZ_JBSFJF010000116.1:0-16169 GCF_053597915.1 Streptomyces sp. NPDC001219
ATCACTTTCTGGGTGTGTAGTTAAGAAAACAAACCAACCCCCCACCCCCGGCCCCGGAGGTCCGTCACCGCACCCGACAACCACCCGCCCGCCGCAGGCGCCACGGCGAGCAACACCCACGGCGGGAAAGACAACAACGTGGGGCAACGGCAAAGCGCAGCGGACCGGCGGGAAAGCCGAAAACGTGGGAAGGAACTACTCCGCAACGCGCCGCAAGAAGATCGCCTCCGCCAGTGAGAGCCGCTCCAGCTCCTCGGGGGACACGCTCTCGTTGACGGCGTGGATCTGCGCCTCCGGCTCGCTCAGGCCGATGAGCAGGATCTCGGTGTCGGGGTAGAGGCCGGCCAGCGTGTTGCACAGGGGGATCGAGCCGCCCATGCCGGCGACCTGCATCTCCACGCCGTCGTAGGCCTCGCGCAGCGCCGCCGCCATGGAGGCGTACGCGGGGCTGTCGGTGTCCGCGCGGAACGGCTGGCCCTGGCCGACCTGTTCGACCGCGACCCGCGCGCCCCACGGAGCGGCGCTCTCCAGATGGGCCGCCAGCAGCTTGGTCGCCTCGGCCGCGTCCGTGCCCGGCGGGACCCGCAGGCTGACCAGGGCGCGGGCGCCCGCGTGGAGGGAGGGGGTGGCGCCGACCACCGGCGGGCAGTCGATGCCGAGCACCGTGACGGCCGGGCGGGCCCAGATCCGGTCGGCGACCGAGCCGCTGCCGAGCAGCCCGACCCCGTCCAGGACCTTGGCGTCCTTACGGAACTCCTCCTCCGGGTACTGGAGGCCCTCCCAGGTGGCGTCCGCGGCCAGGCCGGTCACCGTCGTCGAACCGTCCTCGGCGCGCAGCGAGTCGAGGATGCGGATCAGTGCCGCGAGCGCGTCGGGGGCCGCGCCGCCGAACTGGCCGGAGTGCAGATTGCCCTCCAGGGCGTCGACCTGGACGCGGACCAGGGTCATCCCGCGCAGCGTCGCGGTCACCGTCGGGAGTCCGGCCCGGAAGTTGCCGGCGTCACCGATGACGATGGCGTCGGCGGCGAGCAGTTCGGGGTGCGCCTCGGCGTACCGCTCCAGGCCGCCGGTGCCCTGTTCCTCCGAACCCTCCACGATCATCTTGACGTTGACCGGCACGCCGCCGTGCTCCTTGAGCGCGCGCAGCGCCGTCAGATGCATGATCAGGCCGCCCTTGCAGTCCGCGGTGCCGCGGCCGTACCAGCGGCCGTCGCGCTCGGTCAGCTCGAACGGCGGGGAGAGCCAGGCGGCCTCGTCCAGCGGCGGCTGCACGTCGTAGTGCGCGTAGAGCAGGACCGTCGGGGCGCCGGCCGGGCCGGGCAGGAAGCCGTACACGGACTGGGTGCCGTCCGGGGTGTCCAGCAGCGCCACGTCCTGGAAGCCGTCCGCCCGCAGCGCGTCGACGATCCAGTTGGCGGCGGCCTCGCACTCGCTCCGGGGGAACTGCGCGGGGTCCGCGACCGACTTGAAGGCCACCAGCTCGGCCAGTTCGGTCCTGGCACGGGGCTGCAGCGCGGCGACGGTCCGGGCGAGCGGGCTGTCAGACATGGAACGCTCCTTGTGGGCGCGGCGTTGTGCAGTACGGACCGGTCGGCCTCGTGAGCCGGACGGGCCGGACGTACGGGCATCGGCGCCCCCGATCTTCCCACAGGCCCCTCGCGTGAGAGCGGCCCGTAGGATGCGGGCGGTACACGCAGCCAGGCATCGAACGGGAGCAGTAGCACAGGTGAGCAGCGAGCGGGCAGCGGAGGACAACCAGCAGGTGTGGGACGTCGTGGTGGTGGGCGCGGGGCCTGCGGGAGCCTCGGCCGCGCATGCCGCGGCCTGTACGGGACGCCGGGTGCTGCTCCTGGAGAAGGCGGACCTGCCGCGCTACAAGACCTGCGGCGGCGGCATCATCGGCCCCTCCCGGGACTCCCTCCCGCCGGGCTTCGAGCTGCCGTTGCGCGACCGGGTGCATGCGGTGACGTTCTCGCTGAACGGCCGGCTGACCCGTACCCGCCGTTCCAAGCACATGCTGTTCGGCCTGATCAACCGCCCCGAGTTCGACGCCGGGCTGGTCGAGTCCGCCAAGGACGCGGGCGCGACGGTCCGTACGGGTGTCACGGTCTCCCGGGTGGAGCAGCACGGTGCCGAGGTGCCGGACCGGCGGACCGTCGCGGTGGTGCTCGGCGACGACGAGGTGGTGCTGGCCCGCGCGGTGATCGGTGCGGACGGCAGCGCGGGCCGTATAGGGGGCCATGTCGGGGTGAAGCTCGACCAGGTCGACCTGGGCCTGGAGGCGGAGATCCCGGTGCCGGCGCCGGTCGCCGAGGACTGGGCGGGCCGGGTGCTCATCGACTGGGGGCCGATGCCCGGCAGCTACGGCTGGGTCTTCCCCAAGGGCGACACGCTCACCGTCGGTGTCATCTCGGCGCGCGGCGAGGGCGCGGCGACCAAGCGCTATCTGGAGGACTTCATCGGGCGGCTGGGCCTCGCGGGCTTCGAGCCGAGCATCTCGTCGGGGCATCTGACGCGCTGTCGCGCCGAGGACTCCCCGCTGTCCCGTGGCCGGGTGCTGGTGTGCGGGGACGCGGCCGGGCTGCTGGAGCCGTGGACGCGGGAGGGCATCTCGTTCGCGCTGCGGTCCGGGCGGCTGGCGGGGGAGTGGGCGGTGCGCGTCGCCGAGGCGCATGACGCGGTCGACGCCCGCCGCCAGGCCCTGAACTACGCCTTCGCCATCAAGGCGGGGCTCGGGGTGGAGATGGGCGTGGGCCGTCAGATGCTCAAGGTCTTCTCGCGCCGTCCCGGGTTGCTGCATGCCGTGCTCACCGGCTTCCGCCCGGCCTGGCAGACCTTCGCGAAGATCACCCGCGGGACGACCACGCTGGCCGAGATCGTGCGGACGCACGGGATGGCGCGACGGGCGCTGGAGGCCATGGACCGCGGCTGAGTCGGGCGGGCCGGGGCGCGTACGGGCAGTCCGGCGGTCCGGCCGTGACACGTGGGGCGGGTGAGCCGCCGGGGACAGTTCCGGGTCGCCCTCCCGGTGGGGCGGGGAGCCGCGCCGTACTCCCGGGGGAGTACGCCCGGCCACCGCGCCGGGCTGACGCCGCCGGGCCCCGCCGCGGTCTAGCGTGACGGCATGGAGAATGCACGGCCGCCGTGGGCGCGGCGCTGCGGCGGCCCGGCGCGGGAGCGGTGGGCGGCGGCCCCGGCCGGGGACCTGCGGGGCCGGTACGGCACCCGGCTGCCCTGGCTGTCGACCCTCGTGGTGACGCTGGTGGTGACGGTCGGCTCCGGTTTCGCCGGCCACGACCAGCCGGGCCGGGTCCCGCTGGACTCCCCGGGCCGGGCGCTGCTGGTCCTCGGCGGGGCCCTGCTGCTCTTCCGGCACCGCTGTCCGCGCACCGTCGCCGTGGGCACCGCGGTCACCGTCGCGGTCTACCTCGCGGCCGGCTATCCGTACGGACCGGTCTTCCTCACCCTCGCCCTCGGCGCTTTCTCGGCGGTTGTCGCGGGCCACCGCGCGGTCGCCTGGTGGGCGCTGGGCGGGGTGTGGGCCTCCCATGTCCTGGTCGCCCACTGGCTCTACCGGTGGCTGCCGCCCCCGCACGACGGGCCCGCGCCCTGGGGGCAGGAACTGCTCGTCACCGCCTGGGTGGTGGCTGTGGTGGCCCTCTCCGAGCTGGTGCGGGTGCGCCGGGAGCAGCTGGCGAGGGCGGCGGCCGAGCGGGCCGCGGCGGAGCGCCGCAGGGCGGACGAGGAGCGGCTGCGGATCGCCCGTGAGCTGCACGACGTCCTGGCCCACAGCATCTCCGTCATCAACGTCCAGGCGGGGGTGGGGCTGGCGCTGCTCGACAGCGACCGGGAGCAGGCGCGGGCCGCGCTGACCACCATCAAGGACGCGAGCAAGGAGGCGCTGGGCGAGGTGCGCCAGGTCCTCGGCGCGCTGCGTACCCCGGGCGACGCCCCGCGTTCCCCGGCCCCCGGACTGGACCGGCTGCCGGAACTCACCGAGCAGGCCGGGAGCGCCGGGCTGACCGTGGACCTCACCACCGAGGGCGAGCCGGTCCCGCTGCCGCCCGGCACCGATCTCGCCGCGTTCCGCATCGTCCAGGAGGCGCTCACCAACATCGTCCGGCACTCCGGTTCGCGTGCCGCCCGGGTGCTGCTCCGCCACTCGCCCGGCGCGCTGGAGATCCGGGTCGACGACGACGGTCCGGCGACCGCCGGGCCGGGCGGGCCGGGCGGCGGCAACGGGCTGATCGGGATGCGGGAGCGGGCCGCCGCGCTGGGCGGCACCGTCGAGGCGGGTCCGCGCCCGGACGGCGGTTTCCGGGTCCGGGCCCGTATCCCGCTGGCCGGGGCGGGAACGGCGGACCGGGAGGCGGGCGCGGATACGGTGAGCCGCACCGCCACCGAGGAGGAGTCGTGATCCGGGTACTGCTCGCCGACGATCAGCTGCTGGTGCGGGCCGGCTTCAAGGTGCTGCTGGACGCCCAGCCCGGTATCGAGGTGGTCGCCGAGGCCGCGGACGGGCAGCAGGCGCTGGCCGCGGTGCGCGAACACCGCCCGGACATCGTCCTGATGGACATCCGGATGCCGGTGCTGGACGGTCTGGCCGCCACCCGCCGGGGGACCCGCGGCTGCGGGAGGTGAAGGTCGTCATGCTGACCACCTTCGAGCTGGACGAGTACGTCTTCGAGGCGATCCGCTCGGGTGCCTCCGGCTTTCTGGTCAAGGACACCGAACCGGAGGAGCTGCTGCGGGCGGTGCGCGCGGTCGTCGCCGGTGACGCGCTGCTCTCGCCCGGGGTCACCCGCCGTCTCATCGCCGAGTTCGCGGCCCGCTCCAAGGAGCCGGCCGCGGCCGGTGCGCTGTCCGCGCTGACCGGGCGGGAGCGCGAGGTGATGGCGCTGGTCGGGATCGGCCTCTCCAACGAGGAGATCGCCCGCCGGCTGGTCGTCAGCCCGCTCACCGCCAAGACGCATGTCAGCCGCACGATGGTCAAACTGGGCGCCCGCGACCGTGCCCAACTGGTCGTGCTGGCCTATGAGTCGGGGCTGGTGCGGCCCGGCTGGCTGGGGTGAGCCGGGCCGGGGCACGGGCCGGGTGCGTGACCGGCCCGCGGCGGACCCCGGAGCTCAGATGCCGGACCGCTCCTGCCACAGCTGCAGCAGCGACGCGTCGCCGGTGACGGTCATCGCGTCCCACGGCAGACGGTTCCACAGCGCGAGGTACAGCTCCTCGGCCGGGCCCTCGACCGTGCAGTCGGCCGGCTTGCCGGCGTCCGGCCCGTCGGCGTCCGGGGCGGTGCGCACCGTCTGCGGTGCGGTGTCGGAGAGCTGCACGGTCCAGTCGGCGCCGCGTGCGTTCGTCGCCCGCAGCCGCAGGCTCCGGGGCAGGTCCGTACGGACCCGGCTGCGGTCGCGGGAGTGAAAGCCCGTCAGGAGTTCGTCGATGCCGTCGGCGGCGAAGGCGGACGGCAGGGGAGTGCGGGAGGCGCCGGCCGCCTGCTGGGCGTCCACACGGTGCACCGAGGTCTCGTGCGCCTGCCGCCGGGCCCAGAACGCCAGCGGGGACCCGGCGGGCAGGAACGTCCAGGCGGCCAGGTCCTGCGGTGCGGAGTGCAGCGCCAGGACGAGATTGTGGTGGCCCTCGCGCAGCCAGGGCACGAGTGCGTCGTCGGCCAGGTCCGGGGCCTCCGGGGGACGGCTGGGCTGCTGTCCGCCCTGGGACACGTACTCCGTCGCCCAGCGGTGCACCCGTCCCACATGGGTGACCAGATCCCGCATCTGCCACTCGGGGCAGGCCGGAATCCGGGCGTCCGGCCCCGCCTCCTGCGCGGCATCGGCGAGCAGGCCGCCGTCCAGTCGCAGCGTTTCGACGAACTCAGTGATCTCCATGCCCCCGAGTGTGCCAGCCGGTACCGACAGCGAATCCCCGCGGGTCGGACGGTGGCCGGGCGGTGTGCGGTGGCCGGCGCCGGTGCCGGCCACCGGTGCCTCACGAGGGTCCGGTGTGGGCCCCGCGGGTGGCGTAGGCGATCCCCGCCGCGACCGCGGCGAGCAGGGCGACCGTGGTCAGTGCGGCGGGCAGGCCGGCCGCCTCGGCGAGGAAGCCGATGGCGGGCGGGCCGAGCAGCATGCCGCCGTAGCCGACCGTGGAGGCCACCGCGACGCCGTCCGGGCCGCCGGTCTCGCCGGCCCGTGCCAGGGCGATGGGGAAGATGTTGGCCAGGCCCAGGCCCGCGACGGCGAAACCCGCACAGGCCGCCCAGGCCGTGGGGGCGAGCGCGCCGAGCAGCATGCCCGCGGTCGCCGTCGTCCCGCCCGCGATCAGTGCCCGCGGCGCCCCGAAGCGCTGCACGAACGCCGTTCCGGACAGCCGCCCCAGGGTCATCGCCAGCGCGAACACCGTGTATCCGGCGGCGGCCGTGGCGGGCCCGGCGCCCAGGTCCTGGGAGAGGTGCAGCGCGCCCCAGTCGGCCATCGCCCCCTCGCCGTACGCGGTGCACAGGGCGATCAGCCCGAAGACGAGCACCAGACGCCGGGCCCGGCCCGTACGGGCCCGCGCCGGACGGCCCTCCTCCGGGGCGGGCAGTTGCTCGGGGACCTCCGGCAGCGGCTGTCCGCACAGCGCGCGCCCGGCTACCACCGTCACCAGCAGCCCGAGCACGGCGAGCACCAGCAGGTGGACGGTGGCGGACAGCCCGCCCGCGAGCAGTCCGCCGAGGCCCGCGCCGAGCATGCCGCCCAGGCTGAAGGCGGCGTGGAAGCTCGGCATCACGGGGCGTCGCAGGGCGCCGATGAGTGCCACCGCGGCGCTGTTCATCGCGACGTTGAGCGAGCCGTACGCGGCGCCGAAGACCAGCAGGACCAGCCCCAGCGCGGTCGCGGAGTGGGTGAGGGGCGGCAGCACGATGCTCAGCGCGAGGCCGGCCGCGGCGGCGACCGTCACGGCGGGGCTGCCGAACCGCCGGCACAACCGTCCGGCGATCATCATGAAGGCGACCGCGCCGGCCGACACGCCGAGCAGGGCGAGCCCGAGGGCGCCCGCTCCGGCGCCGGTCTGCGCCTTGATCGCGGGGATACGGACGACCCAGCCGGCGAAGAGGAAGCCGTCCGTGGCGAAGAAGGCGGTGAGCGCGATACGGAGGCGGGTCAGCTCGGAACCGGCGGGAACGGCGCCCCGGTCCCGCGTGAGGGCACTCCGTATTTTGTTTAGTGTCGGCACAAAGTCAGAATAGGGGGGTGACCCAGACTCGGACAACCAGGCTGGAGCGGGGCCGTGGCGCCCTCGGCCCCGCACTGGAGCTCGTACACACCGGCCGTGCGCCCACCCGCGCCGTCCTGACCTCCGAACTCGGCGTGACCCGCGCTACCGCGGGCGCGGTGGCCGCCGAGCTCGAAGCGCTCGGACTGATCACCGTCGACTCCCGGCCGACCGCCTCCGCCGGCTCCCAAGGACGCCCCTCACATCGGCTGTTCGTCGCCGAGCGCGGACCGGTGGTGCTCGCCGCGCAGATCCACGCGGACGGGTTCCGGGTCGCGCTGGTCGGTCTCGGGGGCCGCATCGTGGCGACCACGTACGGCTGCGGCACCATCCCCGCCGACCCGGCCCATGTGCTCGCCGATGTCGTCGCGGCCGGCGCCGAGCTGCTGCGCGAGACCGGACGGCGCTGCCTCGGCGCCGGCCTCGCGGTGCCCTCAGCGGTCGCCGAACCGGACGGCGAGGCGCTCAACCCGCTGCACCTCGCCTGGCCTTCGGGCGCCCCCGTACGCGCCCTCTTCGTGCGCTCGCTCACCGAGGCCGGCATCCCGGGCGTCACCGGGCAGATCGGCTTCAGCGGCAACGACGTCAACCTCATGGCACTCGCCGAACACCGGCACGGGGCCGGCCAGGGCGCCCGTGACCTGCTCTGTGTGGCCTCCGGGCACCGGGGCGTCGGCGGCGCGCTGGTCCTCGACGGCCGTCTGCACAGCGGCAGTTCGGGCCTGGCGCTGGAGGTCGGCCATCTGACCGTCAACCCCGAGGGGGCGCCCTGCCACTGCGGCAGCCGCGGCTGCCTGGACGTCGAGGCGGACCCGCTCGCCTTCCTCGTCGCCGCCGGCCGCGAACCGGGCCCCGAGGTCTCGCTGCTCCAGCAGGCCGCCGACCTCCTGCGGGACGAGTACGCCGATCCGGGCGTCCGCGCCGCGGCCGACCTCCTCATCGACCGCCTCGGCCTCGGCCTCGCCGGCCTCGTCAACATCCTCAACCCCGACCGCATCGTCCTCGGCGGACTCCACCGCGCCCTGCTGGAGGCCGACCCGGAACGGCTGCGCGCGGTGGTCGCCGACCGCAGCCTGTGGGGCCGCAGCGGCGGAGTGCCGATCCTGCCCTCCGGCCTCGACTACAACAGCCTGGTCGGCGCGGCCGAGCTGGCCTGGCAGCCGGTGCTGGACGATCCGCTGGTCGTCCTCGACCGGTAAGGGGCGGGCCGGGCCCGGCAGCGGCACCTGGGGGCGCGGGGCGGGGCCGGGGACCAGGGCCCGTGCTCTCCTCCGCCGGGGCTCCCTGGCGGCGACGCGGCGGGTGGCGGCTTCGTACGTCGCCCGGGGCTCTCCTCCCGGGGCGGACTCGCCGCCGCCCGCACCCGGCGGCAGGGGCAGGCCCCGCGCGAGGCGGCACCCGGGCGGACTCCGTAGGCTGCGGTCATGATTCCCGAAGCGGTCGCGCGCAGCCCGTACGTCAGCCTGGTCACCTTCCGCAGGAACGGGACGCCGGTGGCCACGCCCGTATGGGCGGTGGCCGACGGGGCGGAACTCCTGGTGTGGACGCGGGACGACAGCTGGAAGGTGAAGCGGCTGCGCCGCGACACCCGGGTGACCGTCACCCCGTGCGACGTGCGCGGCCGGATCGCCGAGGGAACCCCGGCCGTCGAGGGCACCGGCCGGCTCCTGGAGGGCGCCGACGGGCTCGGGCGGGTGCGCAAGGCGATGGCGCGCAAATACGGGCTGCGGTTCCGGGTGATGGACGTCGTCGGCGCGCTGGCGCGCGGCGGCAAGCGGCCGCATGTGGGGATCTCGGTCACCCTCTAGGCGCGTTGTCCCGGTCCGGACGGCACGCCCACGCGCCGTTCACCGGCCGCCGGGGGACGCCGGCGCCCAGTCGGCGGCGAACGCCCGTGCCGGGTTGTCCGTCAGGAACCGCCGCACCAGGTCCGCGCCCAGGGTGAGCGCCAGCCGCTCCCGGAGACGGCGCAGCAGATACGGCATACCGGGGCCGCCGTTGACCGAGCGGGCGTCGACGGTGGTGGTGTCGCCGCCGAGCAGAATCCGGTCGCCGAAGCCCGCGTCGGCGAGCGCGGCCAGCACCTCGGGCAGCCGCCAGTCGGTCGCATGATGCGCCCGCGACGGACCGTCGAAGGCCAGATAGGCCCCCGCCTCGGCGGCCTTCCGGTGCACCACGGGGTCCGGTGAGCGGTTGAGATGACCGAGGATCACCCGGTCCGGCGGGACCCCCAACTCCCCGCAGAGCAGGTCGAGTACGTCCAGCGCCCCGGTGCCCGACTCCAGGTGGACGCCGAGAGGGGCGCCGGTCGCCCGCTGGGCCTCGGCGGCGGCCGTCATGGTGCGCCGGGCGTGCCGGTCCAGCCCGTGGAAACCGCCGGCAACCTTGATCATTCCGGCCCGGGGGCCGGTACCGCCGATCCCCTCGGTCAGCTCGGCGACGAACAGCCCGGCCGGCTCCGGTCCGACCCGCTCCAGCAGCTCGGGGGCGTAGTGCACCGCCTGGTGCAGCCCGGTGGCGGCGACGATCCGCACCCCCGACTCCCGGGCCAGCCGCGGAAGTTCGGCGGCGCGACGGCCCATGCCGTACGGCGTCCACTGGACCACCGCCCCGCCGCCGGCCGTCCGGAAGGCACGCAGCTCGGCGGCCGCCGCCCCGGCGTCGTCCAGCTCCTGTCCCGGCAGCCGGGGGCTGCGCAGGAAGAGATGGTCATGGGCGTCGCAGACACCCAGCCCGGCGGGCGGGATGTCGCCGAGGACCGTACGGACGGCGGGCGCGGCGGGCGCGGCGGGGGCGTCCGCGGGCGTCGGGCTCACCACAGCCGCCCGGTGCCCAGCCGGCCGGTGTCCGGCGCAGACAGATGCAGCACCTGGTAGCGGTCGCCCGCGGACCGCGGGGAGCCGTCCGCCCAGAGCGTGAAGTGGACCAGCTCCCAGTGCCGGGGGTCGAGGGCCAGCGCGGTGGAGTGCACCCCGTCCGTCGTGGCCAGCTCCTCGTGCCCGGCGACCGCCCGCGCGATGACGGTGGCGGCGTCGGCGTCCTCGGCGAGCGCCGCGGTCCGCCGGGTGAAGGCGCGGGGGAGGGTGCCGGCGGCCGGGCCGGGGCGGTGGAACAGCCCCTGCCAGTTCTGGACGGCCGGCCGCCCGAAGTCACGGACCACGCCGCGGAATCCGTCCCCGAGCAGGAAGCGGTTCATGGCCTCCGGGTCGGCCCAGAGATAGAACGGCGCGTACTGGTTGACCGGCGCGCCGTCGACCCCGCGCTCCCGGACGCCGTACGCCTTGAGGCCGAGCCCGGCGAAGTCGTCCAGGAGGTGGCCCCTGGTGCGGACGCGGTGCCGGATGATCTCCATGTCGTAGTCGGCGGGCAGGGTGACGGCGTACTGCATGGCGTGCATGACGGGCTCCGTACGGATCGCGGGGGAGGGGTGGTGGCGCCGTGGTGGGTGGTCACCCGCCGGGGTAGGCGTCGGCACCGACCGGTTCGGCCCACTCCGCCGTGGTGCCGTCCTCGGCCGCCTCGACCGTCGCCAAGTGGGTCATGAAGGTGTCCGGCGCCGCGCCGTGCCAGTGCCGGTCCCCGGGGGCGATCCAGACGGTGTCGCCGGCGCGCACCGGCTCGACGGGGCCGCCCGCACGCTGGACCAGGCCGGTGCCCTCGGTGACGTGGAGGATCTGGCCGTGCGGGTGGGTGTGCCAGGCGGTGTGGGCTCCGGGCGCGAAATGGACGCTGAACTTCCGGAGCCGGGACGGCGCGGGCGGGGCCGCGATCTCGTCCAGCCAGACACTGCCGGTGAACTGCGCGGCGGGGCCCGGCCGGCTGGCGGGACGCTGTCGGGTGATCTCCATGGGTCGCGAACTCCTGGTGGTGGGCGGGGCGTTCAGCCGGCGGTGGTGACCTGCGCACCGAGCAGGGCCAGCACGCCCTGTACGGCCGCGTCGAACGGCGCGGCGTCATCGGCGGCACGGGCCAGCACACAGCCGCCCTGGACGACGGCCGCGACGGTCGCGGCGGTGGCCGCCGGGTCGAGCGCGGCCGCGAGTTCGCCGCGCCGCTGCCCCTCGGTGAGGACCTCGGCGATCCGCTCATGCAGCCAGTCGAACATCTCGTCCAGCGGCCGGCGCAGCTCGGCGCTGTGCACCACATCGCGGTCCTGGGTCATCCGGCCGACCGGGCAGCCGCGCAGCACCTGCCGCTCCCGCAGCAGATACGCCGCGACGCGGTCGTACGCCGTGCCGGGTCCGCCCAGGCACTCCTCGGCGGACCGCCTCAGGTCCTCCGCGGTGCGCCGGACCGCCGCCAGGGCGAGGTCGGACTTGCCCTTGAAGTGGTGGTACATGCTGCCCTGGCCGACGCCCGCGCGCTCCAGGATCGCCTTGGGGCTGGTGCCGACATAGCCCCGCTCCCACAGCAGCTCCTGAGTACTCCGAATGAGCCGTCCCCGGGTGTCGAGCGGTTGCTGATCGCTGCTCATGGGGGCACTGTACATACTAGTAGTTACAGAGATCAAGGGTGAGGGGTTGGGGGCGGGGGTGGGGGCTGAGCGCGGGCGGCCGGCCGGCCGTTCCGCGGCCCGGGGTACCCCGTCCGTGCCGAGACGCCCTCGCCCCTCGCCGTGCTCGGACGGCGCTTCGCCGCGGGCGAGATCGACGAGGAGGAGTACTGGCGCCGGCTCTCCGTCCTGGAGGAGCACTTCGCCCAGGGCCCCAAGGGGGGCGCGGCATGACCACCGCCGGCCCGGACCGTCACGCCGTCCGGGCCGGCCGGGGCCGTCAGCCGACCCTGGCGCCCCGGACCCGGATGTGGGAGCCGGCCGCCGTACGGATCTCCTCCAGCGGCAGGGACTCCCACTCCCCGTACCCGCGCACCGTACAGGCCTCTTCGGGTGCCGTGGTCAGGGCCGGAAGGGTGAACCACACGACCTTGCCGCTGCCGTCCGGGCGCACCCCCCAGCTCTCGCTGAGCGCCGCGATCAGCGCCAGGCCGCGGCCGCAGGTCTCCCAGCTCTCGGCCACCCGGATACGGGGCAGCCGGGGGTCCTCGTCGTGCACCGAGACGGTCAACTGATCAAGAAGAACACACAGTTCCACGGTGCAGTGCTTGCTGGGGCGGGCGTGCCGGTGCACATTGGCGAGGAGCTCGGTCACCCCGAGCGCCGCCGGGTCTATCAGGGCGTCGAGACGCCAGTACCGCAGCTGCGCGGAGACGATTCTGCGCACATGTCCGATGCGAGCCGGAACGGCTTGGAGCTCCACCGTGCAGTGCCTGCTGGGCTGCCTGATCACGACCGCGACTCCCTGATGAGGCCGGGCGCCCCTCGTACCGGGCAGGGGCGAAGATCGAATCCAGCGATGCCGGCTGCACCACAGCGTCACCGCTGGTGAACCCTCAGTGATACGAGATCCAGGGTCAGGCAGCCGACGCGCTCCCGCAACCGCACCTGCCCGGCCGGAGCAGGCCGTCAGGGGCGCGGCGGACGCGCCGCCTCCAGCGCCTTGAAGAAGAGTTCCGGGGCGCCGAGCGTGAGCGAGTAGCGGTGCCCGTTGAGCGTGGCGAGCGCCCGGTCCCGCGCCGCGAACAGCGGTTTGTGCGCCTCCACGGCCTGGAGCGGGGCGCTGTCGATCTCCCGGCCGTAACTGGTCAGCAGCGCGAGTCTGCCGTCGCTGATGACGACCTGGCCGGCGCGGGTCAGGGACCGCAGCCACCGCTCGATGCGTACGCCGGTCGCGTTGAACTCGGGCTCCGCCATGCCGGCGCCTCCTCGGTAGACGGGCAGCTGCCCTCCACCGCCCCTTGGGGGAAGTCTGCCGCTACCGCGCCCGCCGCACCAGTGGCCCGGTGCGTGGTGCGCGCGACAGCCCCGCCCCACGGCCTCCTTGGGGTATCTCAAAGTGATGTTTATGCAGGTGAGAAGGGTGCGGCGGGTAGCTATAGTCGGAATCGGCCCGCCGTTGTGCGCGGGTGTTTCGAACCTCCGAGGAGCGCGCCGGTGAGCACCGCACCGCAGCCGCAGAGCCGGTCCGACCAGGCCGCGGCCGAGGCCCCGATACCGACCGTCGACGTCGACCGCAGCGATCCGGACTACCGGAGCTGGCTCAAAGAAGCCGTCCGCAAGGTCCAGGCGGACGCCAACCGCACCGCCGACACCCATCTGCTGCGCTTTCCGCTGCCCGAGCGGTGGGGCATCGACCTCTACCTCAAGGACGAGTCGACGCACCCCACCGGCAGCCTCAAGCACCGGCTGGCCCGCTCGCTGTTCCTCTACGGGCTGTGCAACGGCTGGATTCGGCCGGGCAAGCCCGTCATCGAGTCCTCCAGCGGCTCCACGGCCGTCTCCGAGGCGTACTTCGCCTCCCTCATCGGGGTGCCGTTCATCGCGGTGATGCCGGCCACCACCAGCCCCGAGAAGACCCGGCTGATCGAGTTCCACGGCGGCACCTGCCACCTGGTGCAGGACCCGCGGACCGTCTACGAGGTCTCCGCCCGGCTCGCCGCGGAGTCCGGCGGTCACTACATGGACCAGTTCACCTACGCGGAACGGGCCACCGACTGGCGGGGCAACAACAACATCGCCGAGTCGATCTACCAGCAGCTGCGGCTCGAGCGCTATCCCGAGCCCGCCTGGATCGTGGCGACCGCGGGCACCGGCGGCACCTCAGCGACCATCGCCCGCTACGTCCACTACATGCAGTACGACACCCGCATCTGCGTCCCCGACCCGGAGAACTCCTGCTTCTTCGACGGCTGGCGCACCGGCGACGCCAAGACCGACTGCGCCACCGCCTCGCGCATCGAGGGCATCGGACGGCCGCGGATGGAACCGAGCTTCGTCCCCGGCGCCATCGACCGGATGATGAAGGTCCCGGACGCCGCCAGCGTCGCGGCCGTACGCGCCCTGGAGACCGCGATAGGCCGCAAGGCGGGCGGCTCGACCGGCACCGGGCTGTGGAGCGCCCTGAAGATCGTCGCCGAGATGGTCGCCGAGGGCCGTACCGGCTCCGTCGTCACCCTGCTGTGCGACCCCGGCGACCGCTACCTGGACAAGTACTACTCGGACACCTGGCTGGCCTCCCAGGGCCTGGACATCACGCCCTACGCGCGCACCATCGAGGAGTTCCTGGCCACCGGCTCCTGGACCGGCTGAACCTCCGGGCGGGGGCGCCCTCAGGGCCGGGCGAGCCTGCGGTCCAGGGCCCGCGCGGACTGCCGGAAGGCGCGGCCCAGGCCCGGCCTGGCCGGCGTCAGCAGCAGGCGGAACGGCGCCGGGCCGTCCGCCGCGAACGTCCACCGCAGCCGGGTGCCGCCGCCCGCCGGTGTCAGCCGCCAGTCCTCCAACAGGGCGCGCAGACCAGGGGCGTTGGTGGTGTCGACGCGGTAGGCGTAACGCGTGTCGGGCTCGGCCGCCAGGACCGTTTCGTCGAAGCGGGTGCCCCCGGTCAGCCGCACCTCGCGGCCCGCGCCGCCCCGCGTCGCCGCCGAGTGCGCCACGCCTGTGAACCAGCGCGACCAGCCGGCCACATCGTCCGCCAGCGCCGCGTACACCGCCTTCGGCGGCGCGTCGACCTCCGCGGCGAACACCAGCCGCAGCGGGGCGGTCTCGGCGAAGTCGAGCTCGACGGGGCGGAGTCGGCGTGCCATGGGACGAGCACCCCCTACGGGACGGTCGGCGGGCCTGCGCGGGTCACCATAGCTGACGCACCGTCAGATGTCTGTGTCGTACGCCGGCTCGCCCGCCACCACCAGCTCCGGCGGCAGCTCCGCGAACTCGGCGCGCGCCCCCGCGGGCAGCCCGGCATCCGTCACCAGCACATCCACCTGATCCAGCGTGGCAAACGAACTCAGGCCGACCGTGCCCCACTTGGTGTGGTCGGCGACCACCACCACGCGCCGCGCGGACCGCACGAAATGCCGGTTGGTCTCCGCCTCCGCCAGATTCGGCGTCGACAACCCCGCCTCGACCGATATGCCGTGCACCCCGAGGAAGAGCACATCGAAATGCAGCGACCGGATCGCGGCATCCGCCACCGGGCCCACCAGGGTGTCCGACGGCGTACGCACCCCGCCCGTCAGCACCACCGTCGCGGCGCCCGCGCGCGGCCCCGTGCCGCCGACGGCCGCCGCCCGCTGCGCGGCGTAGAACACATCGGCCACCCGCACCGAATTCGTCACCACCGTCAGATCCGGCACCTCCAGCAGCTGCTGGGCCACCGCGAACGCGGTGGTGCCGCCCGCCAGCGCGATCGCGCTGCCCGGCGCCGCCATCTCGGCCGCCGCCTTGGCGATGTCCTCCTTGGCGCTCAGCTCCAGGCCCGACTTCGCCTCGAAACCCGGCTCGTGCGCACTCGGCTCGCTGACCGGCACCGCACCGCCGTGCACCTTCTCCACCATGCCCTGCCGGGCCAGTGCGTCCAGATCGCGACGGACCGTCATGTCCGACACGCTCAGCCTGCGGGTCAGCTCATTGACCCGCACCCCGCCCCGCCGTCTGACCTCGTCGAGAATCAGGGCACGCCGCTGCTCCGCGAGGAGATTCTGGTTGTCACTCACCCCGGCCCGTCCCTTCCGCCCGGCACGCCGCGTCGGGTCGTACACACCGGCTGCCGCCGACGATCACTGATGACCTCATCCTCGCACGAGGCACTGACAGTGACGGCGTTGTCGGGTGAGACGGTTCGCGGCGGGTGGGGCGAGAGAGCGTGAGGGTGGGGGTGGGTGGTGGGGGCCTCCCGGCTTCCCGCGGTCCGCCGCTGCTCTCTGCCCCCTCCTGCCGGCCGGCCGTTGCTGCCTGCCTGCTCCTGCCGGCCGGCCGTTGCTCCCTGCCTGCCCTGCCGGTCCGCTGCTGCTCCCCGCCGCCTGCCGGCAGCCCGCCGCTGCTCCCCCGCCCCCTCCCCCTCCCCCCCCTTCGGGGGAGG
>NZ_JBSFJF010000117.1:0-16168 GCF_053597915.1 Streptomyces sp. NPDC001219
GTGGTGTGTGGACGTAAAGCGAAGCAGTCCACACACCAGGCCCCGGAGGCCCGTCACCGCACCCGACACCCACCCGCCCGCCGCAGGCGCAACGGTGAGGAACAGACAAGCATCACCTCAGCCCACGCCCCGCGCAGCGGACCCGTAACGAGGACAAGCCACTGCGGCGGGAAAGCCGACAACGTGCGGCGGCTAGTGAAACGTGTGCGGCTCCCCCGGAAACGCGCCGCCGACGACGTCCTCGGCGAATTCCTTGGCCGCGTCACCGAGCAGCTCCCGCAGGGCGACGTACTGCTTGACGAACTTCGGGACGCGGCCTGCGGTCATGCCGGCCATGTCGGTCCAGACCAGGACCTGCGCGTCGCAGTCGAGGCCCGCGCCGATGCCGACGGTCGGGATGTAGAGCGAACGGGTGACCTCGGCCGCCAGCTCGGCCGGTACCGCTTCCAGGACGACCGCGAACGCCCCGGCGTCCTGAACCGCCTTGGCGTCCCGCAGCAGCTGCTGGGCCGCCTCCTCTCCGCGCCCCTGGACGGGGTAGCCGCCGAAGGCGTTGACGGACTGCGGGGTCAGCCCGACATGGGCCATCACCGGGATGCCGGACGAGACGAGCAGCTCCACCTGCTCGGCGGAGCGCTCACCGCCCTCCAGCTTGACGGCGCCCACACCGGCTTCCTTCACCAGCCGGGTGGCGTTGCGCAGCGCCTGCACCGGCCCTTCCTGGTACGCGCCGAACGGCAGGTCGCCGATGACCATCGCGCGCTTGGTGCCGCGGACGACCGCCGCGGACAGCAGGGTCATCTCGTCCATGGTGACCGGCACGGTGGACTCGTAGCCGAGGTGGCAGTTGCCCATCGAGTCGCCGACGAGCAGGACCGGAATCCCGGCCTCGTCGAAGACGGAGGCGGTCATCGCGTCGTAGGCGGTGAGCATCGGCCACTTCTCGCCGCGCTCCTTGGCGGCGGCGATGTCGCGGACGGTGACCCGGCGGGACCCGGTGCCTCCGTAGAGCGCCTTGTCGACCGGCTTCTGGGCAGGCGAAAGCTGCGTCATGGTGACGGCTCCTCTTCGTCATCTCGAGGCACCCTGACGGTGTCCCCGGACTCCCCTCCATGCTGGCACGGCCCGCACGCAAAGGAAAAGGGAGCGGGAGCGGGAGCGGCCGGTCCGTTCACCCGGAGGAGGGGCGCGCCCGGGTTTACAATACGGAACGGTGTCGTATCGAAAACCGCTATCGTGACGGCATGGCCACCTCACCCCCCGCCCCGGGCGCACCGCCGGCCCGGGAGATCCCGGACCGCATCCACCGCCGCCGCTGGGCGATCCTGTCCACCCTCATGCTCAGCCTGCTGATCGTGGTGCTGGACAACTCGATCCTCAACGTCGCCATGAAGACCATCGCCACCCCGGCCCCCGTCGGCCTCGGCGCCACGCAGAGCCAGCTGGAATGGGCGATCAACTCCTACACCCTGGTCTTCGCCGGGCTGCTGTTCACCGCGGGGCTGGTCGGTGACCGTGTCGGCCGCAAGAAGGTGCTGCTCTTCGGGCTGGCCGTCTTCGGCGCCGGGTCGGTGCTGGCCGGGGTGTCCGGCTCGCCCGCCGAGCTGGTCACCTTCCGTGCCGTGATGGGGCTGGGCGGCGCCTTCGTCATGCCCGCCACCCTCGCCATCCTGATGAACGTCTTCGAGCGGGACGAGCAGCCCCGGGCGATCGGCATCTGGGCCGGCGGGGTGGGTATCGCCATCGCGGTCGGCCCGATCGCCGGCGGACTGCTGCTGGACCACTTCTGGTGGGGCTCGGTCTTCCTGATCAACGCGCCCATCGTGGTGCTCTCGCTGATCGCGATGCTGGTCCTGGTGCCCGACTCCAGGGACCCGCGGCCCGGCCGGATGGACCCGTTCGGGGTGCTGCTGTCCGTCGTCGGGCTGGTCCTGCTGGTCTACGGGATCATCAAGGGCGGGCAGCTCGCCGACTTCACCGACCCGCAGGTGCTCGGCACGGTCCTCGGCGGCCTGGCGGTGCTCGCCGTCTTCGTGCTGCACCAGAAGCGCAGCGACCACCCGTCCATCGACATCAGCTACTTCCGCGTGCCCGCCTTCTCGGCCGCCATCGCCGCCATCGCGCTGGTCTTCTTCGCGCTCATGGGCGTCTCGTTCTTCGCGGTCTTCTACGTCCAGAGCGTGCGCGGCTACAGCCCGCTGCAGGCCGGGCTGCTGTTCCTGCCACTGGCCGCCGCCCAGCTGCTCTTCGCACCGCGGGCCCGGCTCGCCGTGGACCGCTACGGCGCCCGCGCGGTGTGCACCTTCAGCATGTTCGTGGTGGCCGACACCATGCTGGGCCTGCTGCTGCTGAACAAGGACACCCCGATCTGGATCATGGAGGCGCTGCTCTTCCTGCAGGGGGCCGGGATGGCGCACATCATGCCGCCGGCCACCGTCGCGGTCATGCAGTCGCTGCCGCGGGAGAAGGCCGGCTCCGCCTCGGCGCTCAACAACGTCTTCCGGCAGGTCGGCGGCACCCTGGGGGTCGCCGTCCTCGGCTCGCTGCTGTCGACGAGCTACCGCGACCGCATCGAGGACACCCTCGACAGGGTGCCGGGACTGCCGGCCGCCGCCCGGCACGCGGCCGGCGAGTCCATCGAGGCGACGCTCGGCCTCGCGGACCGGATGGGCCCGGCCGGCCGGCCGCTGGCCCGCGCGGCCGATGACGCCTTCATCCACGCGATGCATGTCACCGCGCTCGGTTCGGCCGCCGTCGCACTGGTCGGGGCCCTGGTGAGCGTGCTGTTCCTGCCGGGCAAAATGAGACCGGCTCCGCAGGCGGCGGAGCCGCGGGAAGAGCGGAAGGCGGGCGTGGAGAGATGAGCCGGGCGGCGGAGGACCCCGAGGGCGCGGCGGCCGGGAGGCGGCCGGACCCGGCGGCCCCCGCGGGCCGCGGCCGGCCACGCAGCGCCGCCGCCGACTCCGCCATCATCGAGGCCGTGCTGCGCCTGCTCGAGGACGGCGTCTCCATAGGCGAGTTGTCCATGGAACGCATCGCCCGCGAGGCCGGCGTCGGCAAGGCCACGGTCTACCGCCGCTGGTCCGGCAAGAGCGCCCTGATGCTCGACGTCATGCGGTCCCTGGACATGACGGGCCCGCCGCCGGGCGGCCTGTCGGTACGCGACGACCTGGTCGCGCTGCTGGAGTTCCTGCGCCGCCGCGGACTCGCCAAGCGCGGCTCCGCACTGCTGCGCACGGTCGTCAGCCACGTCCAGGCACAGCCCGAACTGTGGGCGGAATATCACGACACCGTGGTACGGGCCCGCAGGGAGGCACTGCTCGGGGTGCTCCGGCGCGGGGTGGCCGGCGGCGAGATCCGGGGCGACCGCGACCTGGAGACGCTGGCCGACCTCTTCGTCGGCCCGATGCTGGCCCGCGCGCTGCTCCACGAGTGGAAGGAACTGCCCGAGGGGCTCCCGGCGGAGATCGTCGACACGGTCCTGGAGGGCGTCCGGCCGCCCGCGGGCTGAACTTCCCGGCGGCGGCGCCCGGTTGGACGCCCGCCAGGACCGCCCGGAGGCCGCGTACGGAGGACGCGCGCGCCCGCCGAACGCCCCGCCGTATGACCGGATCATGCCTGTTGTGTCACAGCGACTCGTCACAACCCCCGGTGCAGGAACCCCGACCCGTCACCGCGCCGTCCTCACTTCTAAGAAAGCGCATTACGTGCCATCGCCTAGGGTCGGAGACCACAGGTCAGGCGCATCGAAGCAAGGCAGTGAGGACAGCTACATGGCGCAGGCATACATGACGGAGCCGGGACAGGGGCACAACCCCGGGCAGGCCGGTTCCCGGGCCGAACGCCTGCGGAACTGGTGGCGCCCCGAGGGGATGTGGCGGCGCGGCATCGTGCTGGCGGTGCTCGCCGTACTGCTCGGCCTGCTGATGATTCTGCACGCCCGGATTCCCAACACCGTGGGAAACCTGGGCAGTCTGCTGGAGACCTTCCTGCCGTGGCTGGGGCTGGGCATCCCGGTGCTGCTCGTCGTCGCGGTGCTGCGCCGCTCGGCGACCGCGCTGGTGGCCCTGGTGCTGCCGGTCTTCGCCTGGGTCAACCTCTTCGGCGGGCAGATCACCGACAAGGCGGGCAATGGCGGCGACCTCACCGTCGCCACCCACAACGTGAACGCCGACAACCCCGACCCGGCGGCCACCGCCAAGGACATCGTCGCGTCCGACAGCGACGTGGTGGCCCTGGAGGAGCTGACCGGGGAGGCGCTGCCCGCCTACCGCAAGGGGCTGGCGAAGGCGTATCCGTACCACACGGTCGAGGGCACCGTGGGGCTGTGGAGCAAGCGCCCGCTGTCCGACACCCGGCCGGTGGACATCAAGATGGGCTGGACCCGCGCGCTGCGCGCCACCGTCACCGCCGCGGACGGCCAGAAGTTCGCCGTCTACGTCGCACACCTGCCGTCGGTGCGGGTCAAGGTCGAGGCGGGCTTCACCGCCAACCAGCGGGACGGCAGCGCCGCGGCGCTGGGCGAGGCCATCGCCGCCGACCCGGAGAAGAAGGTCGTGCTGCTGGGCGACCTCAACGGCACCATGAACGACCGCTCGCTGGCGCCGGTCACCTCCCAGATGCGCTCCGCGCAGGGCGCCGCGGGGGACGGCTTCGGCTTCAGCTGGCCGGCGGCGTTCCCGATGGCCCGGATCGACCAGATCATGATGAAGGGGATCGACCCGGTCAAGGCCTGGGTGATGCCGTCGACCGGCAGTGACCACCTTCCGGTGGCGGCGTCGGTGAAGATCTGACCGGCGCCGGGGCGCCGGCGGGGGAGAGCTGACACGGGTTCGTCACGCCCCGTTCCCGTGCCGGAATACCGGGCCTGGGAGGCTTTGTTCCGCAAAAGAACTTAAAGCTCCCGGTCCCCGTCCGGGTGCCGCCCGCCCGCCGCACCCCCGAAAGGTCTTCCATGCCCTTGGCTCTGCTCGCTCTCGCGATCTCGGCCTTCGGTATCGGCACCACGGAGTTCGTGATGATGGGCCTGCTGCCCGACGTCGCGGACGATCTGGGCACCTCGGTGCCCACCGCCGGCTACCTCGTCTCCGCCTACGCCCTCGGCGTCGTCATCGGCGCCCCGCTCCTGACCGCCCTCGGCTCCCGCATCCCGCGCAGGCGGATGCTGGTCGGGCTGATGGCGGTCTTCACGGTCGGCAACCTCGCCTCCGCCCTGGCCCCCACCTTCGGTCTGCTGATCGCCGGCCGGCTGCTGGCCGGGCTTCCGCACGGCGCGTTCTTCGGCGTCGGCGCGGTGGTCGCCGCGCGGCTGGTGCGCGAGGGCCGGCAGGCCCGCGCGGTCGCCACGATGTTCCTCGGTCTGACCGTCGCCAACATCATCGGCGTGCCCGCCGCGACCCTCCTGGGCCAGCAGCTCGGCTGGCGCGCCACCTTCCTCGTCGTGGCCGCCATCGGCCTGGCCGCCATGGCCTCCCTGGCCCGGCTGGTCCCGCCGCTGCCGGCCGACGAGCGCACCGGCCTGGGCCGTGAGCTGCGGGCGCTGGGCAGCGGCCAGGTGCTGCTCGGCCTGCTCACCACCGTCTTCGGCTTCGCCGGGATCTTCGCCGTCTACAGCTACCTCGCGTCGATGATGACCGAGGTCACCGGCTTCGCGGCGGGCTCGGTCCCGCTGGTCCTCGCCCTCTTCGGCATCGGGATGACCCTCGGCGCGCTCGCCGCGGGCCCCCTCACCGACCGGGCCCTGCGCCCGACCCTGTACGGCGCGCTGGCCGCCCTGGCCCTTGTCCTGACCGCCTTCCACTTCACCGCCCGGGTGACGTGGGCGGCGCTGGTCACGGTCGTCGTCATCGGTGCCGTCGGCTTCCTGACCACCACCCCGCTCCAGATGCTGGTCATGAACAAGGCCCAGCAGGCCCCGACCCTGGCCGCCGCCTCCAACCAGTCCGCCTTCAACCTCGCCAACGCCGGCGGCGCCTGGGTGGGCGGTCTGGCCCTGTCCGCCGGCTGGGGCTGGACCTCCCCGGCGCTGGTCGGCGCGGTCCTGGCGGCCCTCGGCCTGGCCGTCGCCCTCCTGGCCGGCCTCCTGGACCGCGGCGCCCGTGACACCTCCCGGGTCGTGGCCCGCAGCGAGGAGACGGCCCCGGAGCGGGCCACCGGCGCGGCGCTGGCGGCCGGGGACCGTACGGGCTGAGGCGGCGCGGGGCGGTGGCGGCCGGGGAGCGTACGGACCGACCGCCGCGCCCGCCGCCCTCCCGCCTCCCCTGACCGCCCGTCAGTCCCCTTCCCGCCAGTGGTTGGTGATCGGCAGCCGGCGGTCCTTGCCGAAGCCCTTCGCGGAGATCTTGGGGCCCGGCGGGTACTGGCGGCGCTTGTACTCGGCGTGGTCGACCATCCGCAGCACCCGCGTCACCAGGCCGGCGTCGAAGCCCTGGGCGGTGATCTCCTCCCGGCCGTGGTCGCGGTCGACGTACAGCTCCAGGATGCGGTCCAGGACGTCGTAGTCCGGGAGCGAGTCGGTGTCGACCTGGCCGGGGCGGAGTTCGGCGCTCGGGGGCTTGGTGAGGGTGTTCTCCGGGATCGGCGGGGTCTGGCCGCGGTCGGCGGCGGCCTGGTTGCGCCAGCGGGCCAGCTGGTAGACGACGGACTTGTAGACGTCCTTGATGGGGCCGTAGCCGCCCACCGAGTCGCCGTAGAGGGTCGAATAGCCGCAGGCCAGCTCGGACTTGTTGCCGGGGGCGAGGACCAGGTGGCCCTCCTGGTTGGAGATGGCCATCAGGGTGGTGCCCCTCAGGCGCGACTGCAGGTTCTCCTCCGCCAGGCCGGTGAGCGGCAGCGCCGCCATGTAGGCGTCGAACATCGGGCCGATCGGCACCGTACGGAAGGACAGGCCGGTACGGCGGGCGAGTTCGGCGGCGTCGGTCAGCGAGTGCTCCGACGAGTAGCGGGAGGGCATCGCCACCGCGTGCACCTGGGCCGCCCCCAGCGCGTCACAGGCCAGGGCGGCGACCAGCGCCGAGTCGATCCCGCCGGAGAGGCCGAGCACCACGCTGCCGAAGCCGTTCTTGGCGACATAGGCGCGCAGGCCGGTGACCAGCGCGGTGTAGATCTCCTCCAGGTCGCCGAGGCGCTCGGCGCTGCCCCCGGGGGGCTCGGCCGGGTAGGGCGGCAGGGGGTCGGGGGAGAGGGTGACATGGGTGACGCGCAGCCCGTCGTTCAGGATGCCCGAGGGGGGCTCGGGCGCCGCGGCCGGCAGGTCCAGGTCGACCAGCACACAGCCCTCCGCGAACTGCGGGGCCCGCGTGATCACCCCGCCGTCCCCGTCGACCACGATCGAGTCGCCGTCGAAGACCAGCTCGTCCTGCCCGCCGGTCATCGCCAGATAGGCGGTGGTGCAGCCGGCCTCGCGGGCCCGCCGGCGGACCAGCTCCAGCCGGGTGTCGTCCTTGTCCCGCTCGTACGGCGAGGCGTTGACCGACAGCAGCAGCCCGGCGCCCGCGCTGCGCGCCGCCGGCACCCGGCCGCCGTCCTGCCACAGGTCCTCGCAGATCGCCAGCGCGACATCCACCCCGTGCACCCGTACGACGGGCAGCGTGTCGCCGGGGACGAAGTAGCGGAACTCGTCGAAGACGCCGTAGTTGGGAAGGTGGTGCTTGGCGAAGGACAGCGCGACCTCGCCGCGGTACAGCACGGCGGCGGCGTTCTGCGGGGCGCCCGCGGGGCGGCCGTAGCGCGGGGTGGCCTGGGTACCGCGGTCGAGGTAGCCGACGACCACCGGCAGATCGCCCAGGCCCTGCCCGTCCAGCCGGGCGGCCAGCGCCCGCAGCGCGGCGCGGCTGGCCTCGACGAAGGAGGGGCGCAGCGCGAGGTCCTCGACGGGGTATCCGGTCAGCGCCATCTCGGGGAACGCGACGAGGTGGGCGCCCTGGTCCGCGGCGTGCCGGGTCCAGCGCACGATCGTCTCGGCGTTCCGCGCGAGGTCGCCGACGCAGGAGTCGGTCTGGCTGAGGGCGAGACGAAGCTGAGGCACCCCGCCAGTCTAATCGTCTTTCTGACGCAATGGGGGGTCGGCGCGGCGGGCGGAGCCGCGCCGGGCGGGGGAGGGCGGCCCGGCGGGCGGCATGACGGGCGCCCCGGCGCCGCGCCCGCCGGCCCCGGTACCACGCGCGGGGCCCTACCCCTTCCGGTAGCCGAGCACCGTCATCATCCCCGACTCCGAGTGGTAGACGTTGTGGCAATGGACCATCCACAGCCCGGGGTTGTCGGCGTCGAACTCGACATCGAGGCTGCGCCCCGGCAGCACGATCGCGCTGTCCTTGCGGGGTCCGCCGTTCGGCAGCGCGAAGTGGTGCCCGTGGATGTGCACGGGGTGCCACATGCGGGTGTGGTTGCGGATGGCCAGCCGCACCCGCTCACCGGCCCGGATCGGATTCCGGTGCGAGGGTGAGTACTGCCGCCCGTTGATCGCCCAGTCGAACTTCTTCATGGAGCCGGTGAGGTTCAGCTCGACGGTGCGGTCGGGGCGGCGGGCCACCGCCCGGACGCTCTCGGCCGCCCGCAGCCGGTAGGCGGACAGCAGCTTCCCGTCCAGCTCCCTGGGCCGGACGGACGTATCGGGAGCCCGGCCGCTGCCGGTGCGCAGCACCGCCTGCGCCGCGTGCTTCTTGCCCTCGGCGAGCGCGGTCAGCGGGAAGACGCCGTCCTTGGCGGTGACCAGGACGTCGTAGCGCTCGCCCATGCCGAGCAGCAGCGCCTCGGTCTCGGCGTGCTCGACGGGGAAGCCGTCGGCGTGCGTCACCGTCATCATGTGGCCGCCGAGCGCGACGCGATAGGCGGTGTCGGCGCCCGCGTTGAGGAAGCGGATGCGGATACGGTCGCCGGGCTTGGCGCGGAAGCTGTGCGGGTCCTTGGCGATCCGCCCGTTGATGAGGTGGTACGGGTAGTCCACATCGCCCGCGTCGCCGCCCAGCAGCGCGCTGTGCGAGCCCGTCAGTATCCGCGACGGGCCGCCGGCCACGGGCGCCGCCCCGTCCGCAGCCGGTGCGCCCCGGTCGCCCGCGGTCCCGTCCTCCTCCCCGTGCATGCCCCCGTGGCCGGACATGCCGCCCATACCGCGGTTCAGCTCGGCCAGCACACCGTCGGGGGTGCTGCCGTCCACCCCGTCGACCCAGTCGTCGAACACCACGACCCACTCCGTGTCGTAGGAGAGCGGCTCCTTGGGGTCGTCGACGATCAGCGGTGCGTACAGCCCGCGGTCCTGCTGGACCCGGGAGTGCGGATGCAGCCAGTAGGTGCCGGGGTGCGGGATCGCGAACCGGTAGGGGAAGGAGGCGCCGGGCATGACCGGCCGCTGGGTGAGGGTGGGCACGCCGTCCATGTCGTTGCGCAGCGCCAGGCCGTGCCAGTGCACGGAGGTGGACTGCGGCAGGTGGTTGGCGACGGTCACGGCGAGCGTCTCCCCGGCCGTGGCCCGGAGTGTCCTGCCGGGCAGCTCGTCGCCGTACGCCCAGGTGTCGACGGTGTGGCCGCCCAGGTCGATCCGGGTCGGGGTGGCGGTCATGGTGAACTCGCGCACCGGCCCCGGGCTCCGCTTGCGCTCGGTCTCGGCGACCTCCGGGCCGTCCGGGGAGACGTAGTCGTCCGGGGTGTCGCGGGGGGAGCCGGGGGCGGGGTCGCCGCCGTCCGTGCCGGAGTGCGGGCCGGGGCCGAAGGCGCCGAGGGCGCGGGCGGCCGGCAGACCGCTGCCGACGACGGCGATACCCGCGCCGAGCAGGGCGCGGCGGGAGTGCGTACGCATCAGAAGCACCTCGAGACGGTGTCGCTGGGTGAGGTCGGTACGGGGCGGGGGCGCCGCCGCGGACTCCGGTGGGCGTCGGCGGCACGGGCGCTCCTACAGGCGCGGCACCGACAGGCGGTCGAGGAGTGGGGGACGCGGCGGCGCGGATATGGGCCACGGTCCGGGCAGCGGGCGGCCGCGCCGGGCGACGGCCTTGCCCTCTTCCCGCATCGCGACCTCTCGACTCGACGGAACGACCAACCGGCGGACGCCGGGGAGGCCGGCACCCGGAGCCTACCCCCTAGGGGTATAGCCCTCCAGTAGTGGCCCGCCGACGGAGTGCACCGGCCGGCCGCCACCGCAGCCGGTCCGCCCGGCCCGGCCGACTGCGGTCCGCCGCGTCGGTGCCACCGCCTAACGTGCCCCCACCCGCCTATTCTTGGCCTTTCCGGGCCACCGGCGTGCCCGGCGTCCCGTGCCACCGGCCGGGTCCACCCGTTCACCGGCTGTCCGGGCCCCGGCGGCCCGCCCGTCCGCCCCCGCCGCGAGGCCCCGGAGAAGGAGACCGATGAGCCGAACCCGCCGCCTCCCCACCCCCGGCCGGTTCCTGCGCGTCGACGGCGTGCCGCTGCACGTCCTGACCGAGGGCCGCGGTCCGGTCTGCGTCCTCAGCGGCGGCCTCGGCATGGCGTGGTTCGACTGGGACGCGGTCGCCGCGCTGCTCGCCCCGTACCGCACCGTCGTCCGCTTCGACCGCCCCGGCCTCGGCCTGAGCGCCCCGGCACCCGCACCGCCCACCCTCACCGCCGAGGCCGACCGGATCGCCCACCTCCTCGACGCGCTCGGCCACTTCGGCCCGGCCACCGTCGTCGGCCACTCGCTCGCCGGATTCCACGCGGAGGCGTTCGCCCGGCGCCACCCGGACCGCTGCGCCGGGCTCGTCCTCGTCGACGGCAGTATCGAGGACGGCCCCCGGCCCCGGCTGCCGCGCGCGGTGCGGACCGTCTGGGCGGGCGGGGTGGCCGCCGCCCTGTCCGCCGCCGGGCTGCCGCGCGCCCTGGGCCCCGCCGCCCGCCGGCTGATCGGCCGCGTCTCCACCGTCGGCAGCCATCCGCCGCACCCGTGGGAACGCGCCGGCTACCGCACCAGCCGGGTCGCACGGGCCTGTGTCCTGGAGAACGCGACGTACCACTACCAGGCCGCCGAGCTCACCGCGCTGCGCGGCGACCGTCCGCTGCCCGGGGTGCCGGTGACCGTCCTCGCGGCCTACGACGGGAGCGAGACGGCGGGGCGGCTGCGGTGGCTGGAGCGGCAGCGGGGGCTCGCCGCTGAGCTGGGCGGCCGGTTCGCGGTCGCCGCGCCCGCCGGCCACCTGGTGATGGCCGATGTGCCGGAGTCGGTGGCGCGGGCGGTGCTGGACCTGTCGGGGACGGGGTACGACGCGGTGGTTCCGGGCCTGCCGTAGCGCCGGGGCCGCCGGGGCCCGCCGGGGAAGCCGCGCTACGAGATCTCCGCCCGCCCGGGGAACGGACCCCTCAATTCCGGGTCAACGCCCCCTCAGCGCCCCTCCAAGACTGCGCCAAGCCCCCCGATTGCCGTCACCGGCCGCGCTGAGCCGCCACGACGCGGGAAGAATGCGGGGTGGGGGTTACGGGACGGCGGTTCTGGTTCAGGGCAAGGGTGCGTAATGTGACGGTAACCCCCTCACGTGATACTGGTGCCACAGCACGTTGTTCCACGTGGCTGGACGGGCCGATTGACCTGCAAGGATTGGTGACCCATGGACAAGCAGCAGGAGTTTGTGCTCCGAACGCTCGAGGAGCGCGACATCCGCTTCGTACGGCTGTGGTTCACCGATGTACTCGGGTTCCTCAAGTCCGTGGCGGTGGCCCCCGCCGAGCTGGAGCAGGCCTTCGACGAGGGCATCGGCTTCGACGGCTCGGCCATCGAGGGCTTCGCCCGGGTGTACGAGTCCGACATGATCGCCAAGCCCGACCCCGGCACCTTCCAGATCCTGCCCTGGCGCGCCGAGGCACCCGGCACCGCCCGGATGTTCTGCGACATCCTGATGCCGGACGGCTCCCCCTCCTACGCCGACCCGCGCTACGTCCTCAAGCGCATCCTGGCCAAGACCTCCGACCTCGGCTTCACCTTCTACACCCACCCCGAGATCGAGTTCTTCCTGCTCAAGGACAAGCCCGTCGACGGCTCCCGGCCGATCCCGGGCGACTCCTCGGGCTACTTCGACCACACCCCGCAGAACGTCGGCATGGACTTCCGCCGCCAGGCGATCACGATGCTGGAGTCGATGGGCATCTCGGTGGAGTTCAGCCACCACGAGGGCGCCCCCGGCCAGCAGGAGATCGACCTGCGCTACGCCGACGCCCTCTCGACCGCCGACAACATCATGACGTTCCGCCTGGTCATGAAGCAGGTCGCGCTGGAGCAGGGCGTGCAGGCCACCTTCATGCCCAAGCCGTTCTCGGAGTACCCGGGCTCCGGCATGCACTCCCACCTCTCGCTCTTCGAGGGCGACCGCAACGCCTTCCACGAGTCCGGCTCCGAGTACCAACTCTCCAAGGTCGGCCGCTCGTTCATCGCCGGGCTGCTCAGGCACGCCGGCGAGATCTCCGCCGTCACCAACCAGTGGGTCAACTCCTACAAGCGCATCTGGGGCGGCGCCAACCGCACCGCGGGCGCCGGCGGCGAGGCCCCCTCCTACATCTGCTGGGGCCACAACAACCGCTCCGCGCTGATCCGCGTGCCGATGTACAAGCCCGGCAAGATGGGCTCGACCCGGGTCGAGGTCCGCTCCATCGACTCCGGCGCCAACCCGTACCTGACGTACGCCGTGCTGCTCGCGGCCGGCCTCAAGGGCATCGAGGAGGGCTACGAGCTCCCGGCCGGCGCCGACGACGACGTCTGGGCGCTGTCCGACTCCGAGCGCCGCGCGATGGGCATCGAGCCGCTGCCGCAGAACCTCGGCGAGGCCATCGAGCTGATGGAGCGCAGCGAACTGGTCGCCGAGACCCTCGGTGAGCACGTCTTCGACTTCTTCCTCCGCAACAAGAAGCAGGAGTGGGAGGAGTACCGCTCGGAGGTCACCGCCTTCGAGCTGCGCAAGATGCTGCCCGTGCTCTGAGCCACCGCGCCACCGAGAGGCTGCACCATGGCACTTCCCGCTCCGCAGGGACGGCGGAGCAGCACCTTCAGCCGGCTGCTGAGGCACGGTTTCACCGACCCCTCGGCGGCCGGGGAGCTGCTCGATTCCCCACCGTTCGCGTCCGTACGCGATGACTCGGTGCTGCTGGAGGCGCTGGGCGCCACCGCCGACCCGGACCTCGCGCTGCACAGCCTGGCCCGGCTCGTCGAGGCCCAGGAACCGGACGACCAGCAGACGCTGCTGAGCACCGTCGCCGCGGCGAAACCGCTGCGCGACCGGCTGCTCGGGGTGCTGGGCGCCTCCGAGGCGCTCGCCGACCACCTCGTCCGGCACCCGCACGACTGGCAGTCCCTGGTCACCTACGAGTCGGTGGACCTGCACCCCACCACCCCCGAGTTCGAGCTGGCGCTCGCCGAGGGGATCTGGGCCGGACAGAACGCCGAACGGCCGCGCGCGGACGCCCTGCGCACCGCCTACCGCCGTGCCCTGCTGGGCATCGCCGCCCGCGACGTGTGCGGGACGACCGATGTCGCCGAGGCCGCCGCGGAGCTGGCGGACCTGGCCACCGCCACCCTCCGCGCCGCCCTGGAGATCAGCTACGAGGAGGCCCCGGGCGACGCCGCGGTGTGCCGGCTGGCGGTCATCGGCATGGGCAAGTGCGGCGGCCGGGAGCTGAACTACGTCTCGGACGTCGACGTCATCTTCGTCGCCGAGGCCAAGGAAGGCGTCGACGAGGCCAAGGCGCTCCAGGCCGCGACCCGGCTCGCCGCCCGCATGATGCGGGTCTGCTCGGACAACACCGCCGAGGGCACCATCTGGCCGGTGGACGCCAACCTGCGCCCCGAGGGCCGCAACGGCCCGCTGGTGCGCTCCCTCTCCAGCCACCTCGCCTACTACCAGCGCTGGGCCAAGACCTGGGAGTTCCAGGCGCTGCTCAAGGCCCGCCCGATGGCCGGCGACCTGCAACTGGGCCAGGAGTACGTGGACGCGCTGGCGCCGATGGTGTGGGAGGTCGCCGAACGGGAGAACTTCGTCGCCGACGTCCGCCAGATGCGCCGCCGGGTCGTCGAGAACATCCCCGCGGCCCAGGTCGAGCGGGAACTCAAGCTCGGCCCCGGCGGACTGCGCGACGTCGAGTTCGCCGTGCAGCTGCTCCAGCTGGTGCACGGCCGCAGCGACGCCACACTCCGCAGCTCCACCACCCTCGACGCCCTGGCCGCTCTGGCGGCCGGCGGCTACGTCGGACGCCAGGACGCCGCCGCCCTGGACGCCGCCTACCGCTTCCTGCGCACGCTGGAACACCGCATCCAGCTCTTCCGGATGCGCCGTACGCACCTGATGCCCGAGGACGAGGGCGAACTGCGGCGCCTGGCCCGCTCGCTGGGCCTGCGCACCGAACCGGTGGACACCCTCCGCAAGGAGTGGCGGTGGCACGCCCGCGAAGTCCGCCGGCTGCACGAGAAGCTCTTCTACCGGCCGCTGCTCGACGCCGTCGCCCACCTGGAGCCCGGCGAGGCCCGGCTGTCCGCCAAGGCCGCCGGCCACCGCCTCGAAGCGCTCGGCTACGCCGACCCGGTCGCCGCCCTGCGGCACCTGGAGGCGCTCGCGTCCGGCGTGACCCGTAAGGCCGCCATCCAGCGGACGCTGCTGCCGGTGCTGCTCGCCTGGTTCGCGGACTCCGCCGACCCCGACGCCGGACTGCTCAACTTCCGCAAGGTGTCCGACGCGCTCGGCAAGACCCCCTGGTACCTGCGGCTGCTGCGCGACGAGGGCGCCGCCGCCGAGAACCTCGCCCGGGTGCTGTCCGCCGGCCGCCTCGCCCCCGACCTGCTGCTGCGCGCCCCCGAGGCGGTCGCCCTGCTCGGCGCCCCCGACGGGCTCCAGCCGCGCTCCCGGGCCGCCCTGGAGCAGGAGGTGCTGGCTGCCGTCGGCCGCGCGGACGGTGCGGAGGCGGCGGTCGCCGCGGCCCGCGGGGTGCGCCGCAGAGAGCTGTTCCGCACGGCCGCCGCGGACGTCATCGGCGCGTACGGCACGGAGTTCAGCCCCGCGGACAACGACCACGGCCACTCCGTCGACGCCGTCGGCTCCGCCGTCTCCGACCTCAACGCCGCCACCCTCGCCGGAGCCCTGCGCGCCGCCGTCCGCCAGCAGTGGGGCGACACCCTGCCCACCCGCTTCGCGGTCATCGGCATGGGCCGCTTCGGCGGCCGCGAACTGAGCTACGGCTCCGACGCCGACGTCCTCTTCGTCCACGAACCGCGCGAGGGCGCCGACGAACAGGAGGCCGCCAAGGCCGCCCACGCCGTCGCCAACGAGATGCGCCGGCTGCTCGAACTCCCCTCCTCCGACCCGCCGTTGCCCATCGACGCCGACCTGCGCCCGGAGGGCAGATCGGGCCCGCTGGTACGCACCCTCGCCTCGTACGCCGCCTACTACCGGCGCTGGTCCCTGGTATGGGAGTCCCAGGCCCTGCTGCGCGCCGAACCCGCCGCCGGCGACCTCGAACTGGGACAGCGCTTCATCGAGCTGATCGACCCGCTGCGCTACCCCGCCGAGGGCCTGGGCGACGACGCGGTCCGCGAGATCCGCAAACTCAAGGCCCGCATGGAGGCCGAACGGCTGCCCCGCGGCGCCGACCCCACCACCCACGCCAAGCTGGGCCGCGGCGGCCTGAGCGACGTCGAGTGGACGGTACAGCTCCTCCAGATGCAGCACGGCTGGGAGATCCCCGGCCTGCGCACCACCCGCACCCGCGAGGCGTTGGCGGCCGCCCACGCCGCCGACCTGATCAACACCGAGGACGCCCAGACCCTCGACGAGGCATGGGTCCTGGCCGCCCGCGTACGCAACGCCGTCATGGTCGTCCGCGGCCGCCCCGGCGACACGTTCCCCGTCGACGGCCGCGAACTGGCGGCCGTGGGCCGCTACCTGGGCTACGAGGAAGGCCACATCGGCGAGATGATCGACGACTACCGCCGCGTGACCCGCCGGGCGCGGGGGGTTGTGGAGGAGATCTTCTACGGAGCGTAAGTGCTCCGGCGGCCTTCCCACGTTTTCGGCTTTGCCGCCGTGGTGGCCTGGCGTTGTTTCGGGTCCGCTGCGCGGGGCGTGGGTGCGGGTGATGTTTGTTGCTGCCTCCGCCGTTGCGCCTGCGGCGGGCGGGTGGTTGTCGGGTGCGGTGACGGGCCTCCGGGGCCTGGTGTGTGGACTGCTTCGCTTTACGTCCACACACC
>NZ_JBSFJF010000118.1:0-15599 GCF_053597915.1 Streptomyces sp. NPDC001219
GTGTGGGGGACTGCTTCGCTTTACGTCCCCCACACCGGCCCCGGAGGCCCGTCACCGCACCCGACAACCACCCGCCCGCCGCAGGCGCAACGGCGCAGGCAGCAACAAACACCACCCGCACCCACGCCCCGCGCAGCGGACCCGCAACAGGCCCAAGCCCCCACGGCGGGACGGCCGAAAACGTGGGAAAGCTACCGGCTCCCCCGAGCCGACGCCGCCGCAGCCATATCCGAGACCCGCCCCAACATCGGCATCGGATCAACCCCCACCGATCCGGGCAGCACCTCCGCCACCCGCTCCGGCGTCCACCCACCCCCCTCGGCATACACGGAGCGAAGCTCCGAAGGCTGGGCCCACACGGCGATCTTCGGCCCGGCGACCGTGTAGACCTGACCGGTGATCTCCCCGGCCCGGTCGCTCAGCAGATAGACGACCAGCGCCGCCACGTCCTCCGGTTCACCGATCTCCGTCAGCTCCATCGGCACCTTGGCCGACATCCGGGTCCGGGCGACCGGCGCCACCGCGTTGGCCGTCACCCCGTACTTGTGCAGCCCGAGCGCGGCGCTCCGTACCAGCGAGATGATCCCGCCCTTCGCGGCGGAGTAGTTGGCCTGGGAGACGGACCCCTGGTGATTGCCGCTGGTGAAGCCGAGCAGCGTCCCGGACCCCTGGCGCCGCATCACCGCGGCCGCCGCCCGGAACACCGTGAAGGTGCCCTTGAGATGGGTGGCGACCACCGGGTCCCACTCCTCCTCGGTCATGTTGAAGAGCATCCGCTCCCGCAGGATGCCGGCCACGCACACCACCCCGTCGATCCGCCCGTACTGCGCCAGCGCGGTGTCCACGATCCGCTGGCCGCCGGCCATGGTCGACACGTCGTCGGCGACCGCGGTGGCGACGCCGCCCGCCGCCTCGATCTCCTTCACCACGGATTCGGCGATCTCGCTGCTGGGTGCGCCGCCGTCGACGGCCACCCCGTAGTCGTTGACGACCACCTTCGCGCCCTGTTCCGCGCAGGCTAGGGCGACCGCCCGGCCGATGCCGCGGCCCGCCCCCGTGACGGCGATCACCCTGCCGGCCAAGAAGTTCCCCATGCCGTGACCCCTCCCGCAGTTTCTGACGGACCGTTAGATTTTTGAGCAGACCCGGTACGAACACAAGACCCCGGGCCGACCCGAACCCCACCGCCCCGAGGAGGGCCCATGCCCCTGCCGCAGGAGTTCCACGACATCGCCAAGCGCGTGAACAACTGGGGGCGTTGGGGCGCCGACGACGAGATCGGCACGCTCAACCTGATCACCGACCAGGCCGTCCGGGAGGCCGCCGGCGGCATCCGCAGCGGCCGCCGGATCGCGCTCGCGCTCCCCCTCCGGCACGACGGCGTACAGACCGGCGTGATCCCCGGCCGGGTCAACCCACTGCACACCATGACCGCCATCAACCAGGAGATCTTCGGCCCCGGGACGGTCGCGACCTCCGACGACGCGGTCACCATGGGCCTGCAGGCCGGCACCCACTGGGACGGCCTCACCCATGTCTCGCACTCCGGGCGGCTCTACAACAACCGCCCCGCCGACTCGGTCACCGCGCACGGCGGCGCCACCCGCCTCGGCATCGAGAAGGCCACCCCGATCGTCTCCCGCGGCGTCCTCCTGGACGTGGCACGGGTGCACGGCACCGAGCGGCTGCCCGGCGGGCACGCCGTCACACCGGAGGACCTGGACGCCGCCGAGGAACTGGCCGGGACGACGGTACGGACCGGCGACATCGCCCTCGTACGGACCGGACAGCTGCGGCACTACCTCGCGGGCGACCGGCAGGCCTACGCCTTCCCGTCACCCGGCCTGTCGCTGCGCACACCGGAGTGGTTCCACGCGCGCGAGGTCGCGGCGGTCGCCAACGACACCCTGACCTTCGAGATCTTCCCGCCGGAGATCGAGAACCTGTGGATGCCCGTGCACGCCCTCCACCTCGTGGAGATGGGCATGCTGCAGGGCCAGAACTGGAATCTGGAGGAGCTGTCGACGGCCTGCGCGGAGGCGGACCGCTTCGCGTTCTTCCTGTCCGCGATGGCCGAACCGTTCGTCGGCGGGTCCGGTGCGCCGGTCGCTCCCGTGGCGATCCTCTGAGCGGCCGCGTCGAGCCGCCGGCCCCACGCCGGCGACTCGACGGCGCCCGGCCGACCAGGTGGCGGAGCGCTCATGCACGCCCCGAGCACGGCACCGCGGACCGCCACCCTCCCCCGGCTTCCCGCCGGGCCCCCCACCGGGCCACGACCCGCACTCGCCAAGGCCCCGGACCGGAATCCCGGCTCCCCCCACGACCTCGGCGTCCCCTCACGGCGAATCGCTTCACCCAAGAGTGATCAACCGGCCACGCCACGTCAACACCTGACCGGGGACTGATTTCGTTACGCCCGATTTGCCGCATCCGGCGGGAGAGGCGTCGCGGAGGAGCGCCGGTGAGGCACCGCCCGGCTCGGCTACGCCCGGTGCGTCACGGTGCGTGACACCGCGCACGAGGGCTCATACGCCCCCAGATCGGCTCCTGCCGCCATGAGCAGCGGCCGGCCGCGGTCCACCTCGCACCAGATCCGCTTGCCGGCGCCCTCCGGCTGCCAGCCCCAGCGGTCGGCCAGGCCGTCGACCAGCTCCAGGCCGCGGCCGTTGGTGTCGTCGCCGTCGGCGTGGCGCTGGCGCGGCGGGCGGGCGCTGGCGTCCACCACCTCGACCCGGACCGTGCCCACCACGGCACCCGACCCGGAGAAGCACATCCGCAGCTCGGCCGCCGCGCCGGTGTGCACCACGGCGTTGGTGACGAGTTCGGAGATCAGCAGGATCAGCGTCTCCGCGAGTGGCTCGTCGACCCCTATGCCGGAACCCACGAGCCGCGACCGGGCCCACCGCCGGGCCCGCCCCACCTCCGCGGGATCGGGCCGTACGTCCAACTGCACCTGAAGCACCTGCACCGCTCACACCATCCGAACCGGCGGAAACATCGCCTCGCGCCTCCACGAGGTCACGGTGCGTGACCCCGGCGAAGCACAGCATGGTTGACGTTCAGTCACCCCAACAAGCGCTTCGGGCATATTCCAGCGCAAGGGAGTATGCGTCCTGCATACTGTGCGACGCACTTTTCGGGGAGTCGAACATGAGGGGCGACCGGGCCCCTGCCCAGTGCGGGCGGCGCGCAGTCCGTACCCCGGAGCCGTCCTTCCGACGGCACCGGGTCCGTTGCGCATCGGAACCACTCGCACCCAACGGAGAGTACCCGAGCGGAACGCCGACTCCCCCCTGTGACGAGTCACGCCTAGGACACAACCCGATATCGACACTCCGTGACCACTTCTGCGTAGTGAGTCCGACATTCCGCACACCGGATGCCTGAGTCTGACATCGCCGGCCACCACACACCGCCGTCACGGCCCCCGCGCCCGCGCCGTCAGGCGATCAGGCCCGCCGCCAGCAGCTCCTCCGCCCCGGCCGCCGTGCCCCAGCGCTCGGCGTGCCACCAGGCCCGTTTGAGGTGCAGATGGACATCGGCCTCCCAGGTGAAGCCCATTCCGCCGTGGACCTGCAGACAGTCCCGTGCGTTACGGACCGCGGCCTCGTCGGCGAGCAACTTCGCGCCGGCGACGTCGAGATCACTCTCCGTGACCGATGCCGCATAGACCGCGCTCCGGGCCATTTCCGCCCGTACCAGCATCCCGGCGCAGAGCTGCTTGACCGCCTGGAACGAGCCGATGGGGACACCGAACTGCTCGCGCTCGCGGGCGTGGCGGGCCGCCGTCTCGACCGTGCGGACGGCACTGCCGAGCTGCTGGGCGGCGGTGAGCAACGCGGCCTCGCGCCGGAGCCGGGGGACGTCCACGGCCACGGGCGCGGTGCGCGGCAGGTCCAGGACGCGGGCGAGCGGGGTGAGGGGGTCAACGGAAGCAAAGGGGGCGCAGGACACCCGTTCCGGCGCGCTCCGGTACGCACCGCATGTGCGCCCCTGTGCGCCCTCGGCACCACTCCCGGCCCGGCCGTCCTCGCCCTCCAGCACGATCAACTCATCGCATCCGGCCGGGTGTTCCCACAGCACCGGCTCCCGGGCCGCGTCGCACAGCCCGACGATCCGCTCGCCGTCCGCGACACCGTCCACCACCCCGGCCAGCAGCTGGCACGCCACCAGCGGCCCCGGCAGCAGTGCCCGCCCGGCCTCCTCGAGGACCAGCACCGCCTCCGGCAGCCCCAGCCCGACCCCGCCGTCCTCCTCCGGCAGCCGCAGCGCGAAGAACCCGGCCGCGCCCAGCTCGCGCCACAGCGCACGGTCCGGCGCCGGGTCCTCCACGGCCGCCCGCAGCCGGTCCCGGCCGAACCGCCCGGCCAGCAGCTCCCGGGTGCCCTCCTTCAACGCCCGTTGTTCTCCGGTGAGTTGGAAGTCCACCGCCCGGTCACCGCCCCTTCGGCAGGCCGAGAATCCGCTCGGCGACGATGTTCTGCTGGATCTGCGAGGTACCGGCCGCGATGGTGTACGAGAGGGACGACAGCCGGTCCGCGACCCAGGCGTGGTCCGCGTCCAGCGCTCCGGCGCCCAGCACCTCGGCCGCCGCGTCGTACAGCTCCTGGCGGGCGTGTGAATAGCGCAGCTTGAAGACCGAGCCGCCGGTGCCCGGGACGCCGCCCGGCCCGCCGCCGCGCGCGGAACCCCGCATCGCCTCGCTCACGTTCCACTGGGTCAGCCGCCACAGCGCCGTGAACTCCGCGCTCAGCCGGCCCAGCCTGCGGCGCAGCACGGCGTCGTCCCAGCGGCCGTTGGCGCGGGCGGCGCGGGCCAGCGCGCCGAGCACCCGGCGGCAGGCCACCACCTCGCCGACGAAGGCGGTGCCGCGCTCGAAGGACAGCGTCACCATCGTCACCCGCCAGCCGTCGTTCTCCGCTCCGACCCGGTTGGCCACCGGGACCCGCACCTCGTCGAGGAACATCTCGGCGAACTCCGTGGAACCGGCGAGGGTGCGCAGCGGCCGGACCGTCACGCCCGGCGCGTCCATGGGCATCGCCAGCCAGCTGATGCCGCGGTGCCGGGGCGCGTCCGGGTCGGTGCGGACGAGGAGTTCGCACCAGTCGGCGACCTCGGCGTGCGAGGTCCAGATCTTGCTGCCGCTGATGAGGTAAGAGTCCCCGTCACGGACGGCCCTGGTGCGCAGCGCGGCGAGGTCGGAGCCGGCGTCCGGCTCGCTGAAGCCCTGGCACCAGATCTCCTCGCCGCGCAGGATCGGCGGCAGCCAGCGGGCGCGCTGTGCGGCGGTGCCCTCGGCGGCGAGGGTGGGCCCCGCGTGCAGCAGCCCGACGAAGTTGGCGCCGACGTAGGGCGCCCCGGCGCGTTCGGTCTCCTCCAGGAAGATCAGGTGCTGGGCGGGGGTGGCGCCCTGTCCGCCGGCGTCCCGCGGCCAGTGCAGACCCGCGTACCCGGCGTCGTACAGCATCCGCTGCCAGGCCGTGTCGTACGCCCGGCGGCCGGGCCAGTCGGTCGCGGCGGGCGGGTCGGGGAGCCGCGGCAGCACCTCGCCGAGCCATCGGCGCAGCCGGGCCCGGAAGTCCTCCTCCTCCGGTGTGCAGCTGAGGTCCATGCGCGGCTACTCGCCGCGGTCCGGGCCGGGCACGCGGCGCGCGGGGCCGCGCACCGGCCCGTGGACCGTCGTCTCGTCGGGGCTCTCCCACAGGTTCGCCATCGCCGTCCCCTCGCCGCCCGCATCGATATCTGATGGACCGTCAGAATCAGGCTAGCCGTGGCCCCTCTGGACCGACAAGGCGCCGGCCCCTAATCTCGGCAGGCGATCTGACGTCGCGTCAGCTCATGGGGAGGGCAGATGACCGGCACCACCCTCTGGGACCTCGTCGCCTGGCGCGCCGCCCGCAGCCCCGGCGCGCTCGCCCTCGTCCAGGGGGCCGCATCCGCCCGGGAGGAACGGCGGATCACCTTCGGCACCCTGCACCGGCGGGCGGAACGGGTCGCGGCCGGCCTGTACGAGCGGGGCGTACGGCCCGGCAGCCGGGTCGTCTGGCAGCTGCCGACCCGGATCGAGACCGTCCTGTTCAGTCTGGCGCTGGCCCGGATCGGCGCCGTCCAGAGCCCGGTCGTGCCGCTCTACCGTGCGCACGAGACCGGCCAGGTGCTGCGCCGCACCCGCGCGGAGTTCTTCGCCGTCCCCGGCGTCTGGCGCGGCTTCGACCACCGTGCGATGGCGGACCGGCTGGCCGCCGCCCTGCCCGCGCCGCCCACCGTCCTGGAGGCGTACGACACCCTGCCCGACGCCGACCCGGCCGTCCTGCCCCCGCCCCCGGCCGACGACGGCGCGGTCCGCTGGATCTACTGGACCTCCGGCACCACCGCGGCCCCCAAGGGCGTGCTGCACACCGACCGCAGCCTGCGGACGGCCGGCCACTGGCTGGGCGCGGCCCTGCGCCTGCGCCCCTCGGACATCGGCTCGATGGCCTTCCCGTACGCCCATGTCGCCGGGCCCGACTACACCGTCATGCTGCTGGAGCACGGCATCCCCGCCGTCCTCCTGGAGCACTTCGCGCTGCCCGGTGCGCTCGCCCCCTACCGCCGCCACGGCGTCACCCTCGCCGGCGGCTCCACCGCCTTCTACGCCCTCTTCCTCGCCGAGGCCCGCACCCTGCCGCCCGGCCGCCGGCTGCTGCCCTCGCTGCGGCTGCTGGCCGGCGGCGGCGCCCCCAAGCCCCCGGCGCTGTACCACGAGGTCGTCGCCGGACTCGGCTGTCAGCTCACCCACGGCTACGCCATGACGGAGGCCCCCATGGTCACCATGGGCGACCCGGAGGACGGCCCCGAGCAGCTGGCCGGCACCGACGGGCGGCCCCCGGCGGGCATGCAGATCCGGATCGACCCCGGCAGCGGCGAGATCCGGCTGCGCGGCCCGGCCGTCTGCCGCGGCTACCTCGACGAGCCCCCGCCCTTCGACGCCGACGGCTTCCTCCCCACCGGCGACCTCGGCCACCTCACCCCCACCGGGCATCTCGTGGTCACCGGCCGCCTCAAGGACCTCATCATCCGCAAGGGCGAGAACATCTCCCCCCAGGAGATCGAGGAACTCCTCCACCGCCACCCGGACATCGCCGACGCCGCCGTCATCGGGCTGCCGGACGCCACCCGCGGCGAGCGGGTCTGCGCGGTCGTCGAACAGCCCCCGCACGCCGGGGAGCTGACCCTCGGCGCCGTCGCGGCACACCTCCTCGCCCACGGCCTCGCCCGGCACAAGCTGCCCGAACAACTGGAGCTGCTGCCCGCCCTGCCCCGTGGGGCGACGCTGCGCAAGGTCCTCAAACAGGAGCTGCGGGAACGGTTCGGGGGCGGCGGGGCGGGGTGAAGCCCGTGGAACCGCGGCCGGACCGCCGCCCCGGCCGCCTCAGCTCGGCCGGTAGGCGCTCGTCGCCTGCGCGTAGAGCTGGTCCACCTCGCGCCGGCCACGGTCCGGGCCGATGACCAGGACGAGGTGGTAGCGGCCCTTGTGGATCATCGCGAGGTTGCGTACGTACACCTCGCGGCCGCTGCTGTCGCGCCACGAGAAGGTGCCCTCGGCCATCGCCGTCTTCCCGACGTCGATCCGCTGGAGGCCGGAGGCCGAGGCCCAGCCGGAGGAGCGGTACGGCGCCAGCTCGGGCTCCTTGTTCTGCAGATACGCCATCGGATCGGTGCCGAAGCCCGCCGTCGTGTCCCGGCCGGGCACCACCACCAGCTCGTAGTCCCCGCCGACGTACCGCACCTGGCCCCGGTCGTTCGCACCGCGCCGCTGCCAGCCCTTGCGGACCGCGACCTGGAAGCCCTCCGGGTCGCTGCGCACCTCGAAGCCCTTGGCGACCTCGGCCGGGGCGCCGGTCCGCGGTGCGCCGGGGCCGGCGGAGGCAGCGTCGTGCTCCTGGTCCCCGGACGGTGCGGGGCTCGTCCCGGGCGCCGCACCCGAGGTGCCCGTGCGGTCCGCACCGCGCCCGCCCGCCTTGGAGTCCTGGCCGGACTTCGGCAGGAACGCCATCGCGTAGACCACCGCGCCGACGAGCAGCAGCAGGATCGCGGTGAGCAGCAGCCGGCCGAGGTGCCGCGGCGCACGGGCCGGGCGGGGCGCGGCGTCCGGCCCGGCCTGACCCGGCGTCCGCTGCTCGTACGGCCCCTGGTCAGCGGGACCGCTCACGCCGGGCGGCGGGGCGGACCTGCCGGGCCGGGGCGGGCGGGCCGTCCGGGGCTGCCGCAGCGGCTTGGGCTGCTTCGGGGGGCGGGGCGGCCGGGCGGTGGAGACGAGCGGGGTGGGCTGCTCCGGGGCGGGCGCCGGGGCAGGCATCGAGGCGGGCATCGGGGCGGGCTCCGGGGCGGGCGCCCGCGGCACGGGCGGCGCGGGCGCGACGGCCCCCGCGGCCGCCGGGACCGGCCGCGGTGCGGTGCGGCGGGCCGTCCGGGGCTTCTTGTGCCGTCCCCTCCGCACGAGTTCGCCGCGGCGCCGCAGGATCGGCAGCCGCCGCGGATCGGCCCCCTCCGCCGGCATCGTCACCAGCCGGCCGTCGGCCTCCGGCTCCGGCGCGGTACGGATCAGGGAGTGCAGCCAGCCGCTCAGCTCCTCGGCGTCCGGGCGGTCGGCCGGGTCCTGACGGAGCAACGACTCGACGACCGGCCGCAGCGCCCCGCACTCCTCGGCGACCGCGGGCGGCTGCGCACAGACCAGCTGCGCCAGTTCGACGGCGCTGTCCTCGGGGAACGGCGGCTGCCCCTGCACACACCGGTAGAGCAGCGCGCCGACCGCCCACAGGTCGGTGGCCGGGCCGACCGGCGGCGCCAACTGCCATTTCTCGTGCACCGGTCCGGCCTGCTCGGGCGCCCAGCGCTCGGTGACCGGGCCGACGACGGTCAGCCGCGCCTGCCGGGCCCGTTCGGCGGCGAGGGCGGCGCTGGGCCGGCCGTACGCGGGGGCGGTGGCGTCACCGTCCGGGGCGGGCTTGGTCAACGAAGTCGGGGCGGCCGACCGGTCCTCCGCGTCCTCGTCCGGCACGTCCGCGGCATCGGCGGACGGCTCGGCCCCGGTGGCGGGCTCCGCGCCGGTGGACGGCTCGGCCCCGGTGGACGGCTCGGTCCCGCACAGCGCCTCCTGGGCCGCGCCCGCCGCCAGACCGGTCAGGATGGCCCGGCCGTCGTCGCAGAGCAGGACCGTACGGGCGGTGATGTTGCGGTGCAGCCGGCCCGCCGCGTGCAGCACCCGCAGCACGGTGAGCAGATCCGCGGCGATCTCCGCGGCGCGGTGCGGGGACAGCGGACGCTCGGCGAGCAGCGCGGACAGCGGCCGGGCGACGAGGAGTTCGGCGACGATCCACAGGCTGCCGTCCTGCACGAAGACGTCGAAGACCTGCTCAAGCCGGGGGTGATCGGCCAGCTGGGCCGCGGTCGTGGCGGCCTCCAGCGCGCGCCGTACGGCGGGGTCCCGGGGGCTGCGGTCGGCCGCCCCCGCCCCGGCGGGCAGCCGTGCGGCACCGTGACGGCCGCCGCCGGCGCGTTCGGCGGGCCCGGCCGGCTCCGCCCCCACCACCTCCGCTTCCACGACCTCCGGCAGCGGCACCTGACGGACCAGGACCTCCTGTCCGCTGAACGTGTCGAACGCCCGGGACTCGGTGAAGTCGTCGTCGCCGAGGGGCCGCAACGGCAGGCGGTATCGCTCGGCGAGCACCCTTCCCGCGTACTCGTCCACGACGCCTCCCCGCAGCGCGCGCTGTGTCTACCGTCGCGCCGGACGCCATCGGCGCAGGCGCCGCTGGTCACTTCCGGTCGTATTCCCGCCGAATGCGGATGCGTACGGTCTTAGCGGTCTCACGATACGTGCCCACGCCGGGGCGTGCGGCCCGGTCCGGCCAACGACGCGCGCTCCGTCCGCCCATCGCCCGGCCCGCGCCGCGGCCTCGCGCTCAGTCCTTGATGGCGAAGGTCTTGAACGCGGTGTTCACCACGTCCTGGCACTTCTTGTCCGGCCAGGTGCCCTTCTTGCACGTGATCATGATGGCGTAGCCGTGGTCGTCGTCGGCCCGGAAGCCGCGGTCGAGGACCCGGACCGCCTGACCGCTCTGCCGGCGGGTGAAGGACCAGTCGGCGACGGTCGGATAGCCGCGCCACTTCACCGACTTGATGTCGATGAGGTGGTAGTCCTCGCTGGAACCGCGCACCGCCGGCTCCAGGCTGCGCCAGGAAGCCGCCGCGTCGGAGCCGGGCTTGGCGTTGTAGTCCACCTGGACGCGGGGGAAGCCACCGGAGGCGCTGTAGATGACACCGGAGCCCTCGCCCGCGGTGCCGGTCTGCTTGAAGCCCTTGGGCATCGCCATACCGAAGTGGAACCGGCCGTTGGAGACCCGGGCGAAGCCCTCCGGCACCGCCTTGTCCCCCTTGCCGTCCTTGCCGTCCCCGCCGCCGGTGTCGCCCGTGTCCTCGGCCGGGCTGACCCCGCCCGGCTGCTGCGGGTCCGGCGCGCCGGACCCGCTCTTCGCCGCGTCCTCGTCCGCGTCGGCGGAATCGGTGGACGGCTTCGCCTTCGCCGCGGACGACGCCTTGTCGTCCTTGCCGGCCGGCTTGCCGCTGCCCTTCGCGGTGTCACCACTGCTCAGCGCCACGGCCAGGACCGTGCCCAGCACCGCCAGGACGACGACCACGGCCACGATGATCAGGGTGCGGCGCGGGACGACGTCGGTCACCGAGGCGCGGGTCGCCGGGCGGTTCCCGTCCCCGGGTCTGTTCTCCGCACGGGCCCGCGCCGCGGCGGCCGCCGTACGCACCGTCTGCAGGGCGCCGCGCAGCCGCTCCTTGGCGGCGTCGGTGTCGAAGCCGGGGCGGGTGAGCGTCGGACGGGACGCACCGGAGTCCGTACGGTCCGCACCGGCCGCCTCCCCGGCGGCCGGGGAGGCCTCCGGCCGCGGGCTCCCGGTCCGTTCCGGGGCGCTCGTCGCGGCGGCCTTGGCACCCTTGGCCGACGTGGCGGCACCGGCCCCGGACGCGGCGGCACCGGCCTTGCCCTTGTGCGTGGAGACACCCCCGGACGCCTGCTCGGCCGCCGGCTCCGCCACCGGGGCGGCGGCCGGCTTCGCCTTCGGCTTGCGCGGTGTACGGGACTTCGGGGCGGGCTTCGGCTTCGGCGCGCTCTCGGGCTTCGCCTTCGTCCGCTCCTTGGGCGCCGTCGGCAGCACCATCGCCCGGGTCTCGTCGAGCGGGGGCTCCGGCTTCTGCGGCTCGGGGGCGTGCACCACGTCCAGCAGCAGCGCCCGCGCACCGGCGTCGTCCAGCCGGCCCGCCGGGTCCTTCACCAGCAGGCCGTAGATGACCTCTTCCAGCCCGCCGGCGCTCTTCGGCGGCTCGACCGGCTCGGTCATCACCGCGGTGAGCGTGGCGATCGCCGAGCCCTTGTCGTACGGCGGCACGCCCTCGACGCAGGCGTACAGCAGCCCGCCCAGCGACCACAGGTCGGCCGGCCGGCCCGGCTTGTGGCCGCGGGCGCGCTCCGGGGAGATGTAGGAGGGGGCGCCGACGAGCATGCCGGTCGAGGTCACGGAGGGGTCGCCCTCGACCTGGGCGATACCGAAGTCGGTCAGCACGACCCGGCCGTCATCGGACATCAGGACGTTGGACGGCTTCACGTCGCGGTGCAGGATGCCGGCGTCGTGGGCGGCGCGCAGCACATCGAGCACCGCCAGGCCGACCTCGCCGGCCCGGCGCGGGGTGAGCGGACCGTCGTCACGGATGACCTCGGCCAGCGAGCGGCCCTCGACCAGCTCCATCACGATCCACGGGCGGTCGTCCTCGTCGACCACGTCGAAGACCGTCACCGCGCCGTTGTTCCGAATCCGGGCGATCGCCTTGGCCTCGCGCAGCGTGCGGGTGATCAGACGACGCTTCTCGTCCTCCTCGACCCCGCCCGGGAAGCGCAGTTCCTTGACTGCGACCGTACGGCCCAGGACCTCGTCGCGTGCCCGCCAGACGGTACCCATGCCGCCCCGGCCGAGAACATCGGCGAGCCGGTACCGGCCGGCGAGCAGCCTGCCCTCCTTGCCGTCCATCTCGACCTCGTCGCCCACTGAATCCCCTCTGCAATCCAGCCGAGTTGGCAGCTTCGACGTCCCATCGATCACCAAACTGGCCCAACTCGGACAACCCACCCTGGCAGAGCCTTCATTCTCCCTCATCCGCAGCCGTGCGGAAGGCCCGGGTGGGTGCCGGGCAACACCGTGTTCCCGTCATGACGGCCCGGAGGAACGGGAGTCCCGGCGAGGGAGCACCCGCGCCGCCCGCCTAGAGCGGCACGATGTCCGGCGCCCCCAGCCGCGCCGCGTCCGCCGTCAGGTCGTCCGGCTGCCGCTGCGACTCACGCTCCGCCTCGACCCGCTTCTGGTAGTGCGCGATCTCCTTCTCGACCTGGTCGCCGTCCCACCCCAGCGCGGGCGCGATCAGCTCGGCGACCTCACGGGCACTGCGGGTGCCCCGGTCGAAGGTCTCGATGGAGATACGGGTGCGCCGGGTCAGCACGTCGTCGAGATGGCGGGCGCCCTCATGGGTGCAGGCGTAGACCGCCTCGGCCCGCAGATAGTCGTCCGCGTGCGCCAGCGGCTCACCCAGCGACGGATCGGCCACCACCAGCTCCAGCAACTCCTCGGTCAGCGAGCCGTAGCGGTTCAACAGATGCTCTATACGGGCCACATGCAGCCCGGTGCGCGCCGCGATCCGGGCCCGCGCGTTCCACAGCGCCTTGTAGCCCTCGGCCCCGACCAGCGGAATGTCCTCGGTGACGCACTCCGCGACCCGCTGGTCCAGGGCGTGCACCGCCTCGTCCACCGCGTCCTTCGCCATCACCCGGTACGTCGTGTACTTGCCGCCCGCCACCACGACCAGCCCCGGCACCGGATGCGCCACGGTGTGCTCCCGCGACAGCTTGCTGGTGGCGTCCGACTCCCCGGCCAGCAGCGGCCGCAGCCCCGCGTATACGCCCTCCACGTCGTCCCTGGTCAGCGGCGTCGCGAGGACCTCGTTCACATGCTCCAGCAGATAGTCGATGTCCGCACTGGAGGCCGCCGGGTGCGCCTTGTCCAGATCCCAGCCGGTGTCCGTCGTCCCCACGATCCAGTGCCGCCCCCAGGGGATGACGAACAGGACGCTCTTCTCCGTCCGCAGGATCAGTCCGGTCGTGGAGTGAATCCGGTCCTTGGGGACGACCAGGTGAATCCCCTTCGACGCACGGACATGGAACTGCCCGCGCTCCCCGATCAGCGCCTGGGTGTCATCCGTCCACACCCCGGTGGCGTTGACGATCTGCTGCGCCCGGATCTCGTAGTCGCCGCCCCCCTCGACGTCCTCCACCCGCACGCCGACCACCCGCTCGCCCTCACGCAGGAAGCCCACCACCCGCGCCCGGTTGGCGACCTGCGCCCCGTAGGCGGCCGCGGTCCGCACCATCGTCGCGACGTAGCGCGCGTCGTCCATCTGCGCGTCGTAGTACTGCAGCGCACCGACCAGCGCGTCCCGCTTCAGGCAGGGCGCCACCCGCAGCGCCCGCTTCTGCGACAGATGCCGGTGCACGGGAAGTCCGCGGCCGTGCCCCGACGAGACCGACATCGCGTCGTACAGCGCGACACCGGAGCCCGCGTACCAGCGCTCCCAGCCCTTGTGCTGGAGCGGATAGAGAAACGGCACCGGCTTGACCAGATGCGGCGCCAGCCGCTCCAGCAGCAGCCCGCGCTCCTTCAACGCCTCCCGGACCAGCGCGAAGTCCAGCATCTCCAGATACCGCAGACCACCGTGGATCAGCTTGCTCGACCGGCTGGACGTGCCCGAGGCCCAGTCACGCGCCTCGACCAGTCCGGTGGCCAGCCCGCGGGTCGCCGCGTCCAGCGCGGTCCCCGCGCCGACGACTCCGCCGCCGACCACGAGAATGTCCAGCTCCCGCTCCGCCATTCGGGCGAGCGCCTCGGCCCGCTGCGCCGGTCCCAGTATCGCTGTCTTCACCGCTGCCTCCCGCTGTGATCGGGGCCACACCCCCCGTCCGTCGATTCTGTCCACGCCGCGTGCCGGTATCCACCCTCCACTCGTGACGGCAACACCCCGCCGCCTTGATCCACCAATCCCTATTCTGGGTCAAATATCCGCTTAGTGTATTTATGCGCCCTCCACACACGTCATGCGCACCCGCCCATCGCAGTCGCTCGGGAAGGACGGCCGCAGCATGCCCGCAGACCTCGCCGTCATCGGACTCGGTCACCTCGGCCTCCCTCTCGCCCAGGCCGCCACCGCCGCCGGCATCGGCACCATCGGCTACGACCCCGACCCACAGGCCGCCGCGCTCGCCGGCGACGGGCCGCTGTCCGCCACGGAACTCCGCCGGCTGCTCTCCGCCGGCTTCCGCACCACCACCGACCCCACCACCCTCGGCCGGGTCCGTACGGCAGTCCTCTGCGCGCCCACGCCCCTCGGCGAGGACCGCGCCCCGGACCTCACCGCCCTCGCCGACGCCGCCCGCACACTGGCGGCGCAGCTGCGCCCGCACACCACGGTGATCCTCGAATCCACCGCCTACCCGGGCACCACCGAGGAATTCCTGCGCCCCCTCCTGGAGGAGGGCTCGGGCCTCACCGCCGGACGGGACTTCCACCTCGCCTGCTCCCCCGGCCGCCACGACCCCGGCAACCGCACCCACCACTACGCCAACACGCCCAAGGTCATCGCCGGCCTCACCCCCGCCTGCACGGAGGCGGCCGCCGCCTTCTACGGCCGCCTCACCGACAAGGTCGTCCGCGCCCGCGGCCCCCGCGAGGCCGAGACCGCCAAGCTCCTGGAGACCAACTACCGCCACATCAACATCGCCCTGATGAACGAGATGGCGGTCTTCTGCCACGAGATCGGCGTCGACCTGTGGGACGTCATCCGCTGCGCCGAGACCAAACCGTTCGGCTTCCAGGCCTTCCGCCCCGGCCCCGGCGTGGGCGGCCACGCCGCCCCCGTCGACCCCAACCACTCCCCCCACAAAGGCCGTTCACCCGGCCACCCGCTCCGCATGGTGGAACTGGCCCACGAGGTGAACAGCCGGATGCCGCGCTATGTCATCCAGCGCTGCGCCACCCTCCTCAACGAGCACGGCAAATCCGCCCGTGGCGCGCGCATCCTGCTGCTCGGCGTCACCTACAAGCCGGACATCGGCGACCAGGCGGGCTCCCCGTCCTACGAGATCGCCTCCCGCCTCACGGAACTCGGCGCGCACCTCACGTATCACGACCCCTACGTCCCCCAGTGGAACGTCCTGGGCCGCCCCGTCCCCCGCGCCGACTCCCTCTACGAGGCCGCGGCCGCGGCCGACCTGACGGTCCTGTTGCAGCCGCACCGCACGTATGACCTCCAGGGGCTCGCCGTGAAAGCGCAGCTGCTCCTCGACACGAGGGGCGCGACTCCTTCGGGTGCCGCCCATCGTTTGTAGCCGCACGTTGTCGTCTGCGGCGCCGCTTCGCCTTCGGCGGGGGTGGTGTTTGGGCGGGGGCCGCGGTTGTTCGTTGTGGTGCCGGGTTCGGTCCTCCGGGGCCTGTGTTGTGGACTGCTTC